>JAVROG010000532.1:0-10390 GCA_032162865.1 Mycobacterium sp.
GCGCACGTGGCCGCCAACTTTGAAGGTCTGGTGGTGCGCGTCGAGGAGGGCATCGATACCCCGGGCGGGGCGGGGCACCTGTGGAAACTGGTCCGCACCTTCGACGACCCGGGCACCTGGACCGAGCCCGGCGTACGTCACCTGGCCGCGAACGGGTTGGGCGGCGAGGCCTATCGCACCGATCCGATCGACGACCAATGGGAGCTCTACGACCTCACCGCCGACCCCACCGAAGTCGACAACCGCTGGAGCGACCCCGAACTGCACGAGCTGCGACAGCACCTACGGATGCAGCTCAAACAGGCCCGGACGGTGTCGGTTCCCGAGCGCCATCAGCCGTGGCCGTATGCCAACCGGCAGCCACCTTCAGGTGAATCGCAGGGGGTGCTGCGTCGAGTGCTGGGGCGCCTGCGGTGAGCACTCAGGCGAGCCGCTACGTCGCCGAGGATGGAACCGCGCGGTCCGCGGAGCGCTGTTGCCGGGCGGCATAAAGAATCGAGCCGGCCGTATGGAATGACACGGTGTCGCTGTGCGCGGGTTCGACGGGCAGGTTGGCTGCGCGACGCAACATCATCAAGGCCAGGGTGGCGTTCGTGGCGTACGGGATGATCAATAAATTGGCGCAAGCCTCGCCGCTCTTGACGCTGATCACATGCTGTTGCCTTGCCTGCCACCCCTGCCAGTTCAGGTCGGGCGGTCGCTCCAGGTGTGGCCAGTTGACCGTGATGCCGGTGATATCACCGAGCCGGGCGCTGAGAGCCACGACAAGCTCGGGTAACTCGCCGCCGATCCGATCGGTGCGGGGCCACCATGCGCCGTCGATGTCCTGGCCCAGGTCAGTCGTAAGGGTTAACCGGATGGGTGTGGCGCGTCGTCGCACCACGAGTGGATGAATCACAGGATTATCCGAACGGACGGACACGGTTCACGGGGGCTGTTCCTTCTCGGTCGACATCAACCGCCCCACGGTCGCGGGACGACGGAGGAATTGCATTGCCCGTGGGCGGTGACCTGCTGCTCATCGCACAGGTCACCGCTGACAACGAAACGGCTCAGCCCTCAGGTTACGCCACCAGCAAGCCGTCGATGCCGCAAGGTGCTCGCCGTCGCCGCTGCCGTCACCCCTGCTCCACGGTGCGTAGTCTGGAATTAATAGCGGTTTGTAATAAATAGCCGCAACATGAGCGAGAATGGGTGACATGGCTATACAGGACTGGCAGGACGCCCCCGAGATTCGCCCATCGGAGATCCGGGTAGGTGACACCATCGGTACGGTGGACGCCGAGCATCTCCGCTACATGGTCAAAATGATCAGTGGCCCGCAGACGGGCGGCAAGCGGTGGACATTTTTTGGCCGCGACTCGCAGGGCCGGGATCATTCCAGCACGTTCAACGAGGACGATTTTGTTCGTAGGTTCACCAAGGCGTCGTGACCTTGGGGAGTGACGTTCTTCCGCACAACGCCGATCCGGCCTGACACCAAACCGATTGATTCGACAGGTAACTTTCCAGTCCTTCCCGGCAAACCGAACGGGCTGACGGGATCCATGATGCAGCCCTCATTGATCCCGAACGATGACGGTCAGGTCCGGGCCGAAGATCTCTCCTCATGGGCTAGCCGCATGCCTTTGTCGGCGTCGGCGTCACGTAACAGCGAGGGCCTTACGAATCAACCCGCTGTCGAGCCCGTCAGGCAGGTCGGAACCACCCGTGACGAGCCGCGCACCTTTACCAAACGCTGACTCGATATAACCTCAGTTCCCCTGAGCCGCAACGACAATGCTCCCAGACCGCTGGCCCGCGACACGGATCGATCTATACTCCTGTTGCGCTATTGCTTATAGGCGGTTGCCCAACTTATGGTCCGGAGATGGGCAGACCGCCGTTTCGATTCGCCGTGCAGGCCACCAACGCCGCAGGATCGCGCGAATGGCGTGACACCGCGCTCAAGGTGCAGGATCTCGGCTACTCCACGCTGTTTTTGGCTGACCACTACCTTGGGCCCGGACCCGCGCAGCGGGCCGCCCGCACTCCCCGCCAGGACCTCGCTCCCATCGCGGCGATGGCTGCGGCGGCGACGGTGACCCAGACACTGCGCATCGGATGTCGCGTCTTCTGCGTCGACTACCACGTTCCCGCCGTACTTGCCAAAGAGGCCGCCACCCTCGACCTGCTCTCGGACGGGCGTCTCGAACTCGGCCTCGGTGCGGGCTGGAGTGGCGAGGAGTACGCCGCCATGGGCTTGGCCTTTGCCCGCCCGGGCCAACGAATCAGCAAGCTGGAAGAGGTGATCAGCCTGTTTCGGGCCCAGTTCAGTGGCGCCGAGATCGAATGCGTCGGCGAGTTCGTCAACGTTGGCGGCTACGCGGGCCGGCCGCCCACAGTACAACGGCCGCGTCCCCCGATCATGGTGGGCGGCGGCGGCCGACGGGTCCTTACCCTGGCGGGCCGGGAGGCCGACATCGTCAGCATCTCCAACGTTCCCTTTGTCGCACGCAACGACGACGGTCTTGATCCACCAGCCGAGGCCCAGCGTCGAATCGGCTATGTGCAGGCTGCGGCGGGTGAACGGTTCGCCGATTTGGACGTGGAGAGTTCGCCGTACTTCGTTGAAGTCACCAATGACACGGAAGCCGCACTCGCGAAGCTGGCATCGACCACCGGCGTCGCGGGAGAGATTCTGCGCGACCATCCCAACGTGCTGGTCGGCTCAGTGGAAACCATTGCGGAGACTCTTCATTCGCGCCGGGAGCTGCTGGGGATCAATTACGTGACGGTTCAGCAGGCGCGGGCCGAGTCTTTCGCCGCCGTCGTTGGTGTGCTGCACGGCCGATGACGCCGTCTGAAAAGGTGGGCTCACGCGACGTCAGCCACCGGGCCGCGCGGCAACCGGCTGACGCCCAAGTCGCGCCGCATAGCCGATTGACGGCCTTACACGCTGGGCTCGGACACCATCTCGAAAAACGCCGCGCCAGAGTCGGGAATCCGATTCTGCTTGAACACATTTACGGCGTAGGACACCAGGACCATCGAGTAAAGCATGTGTAGCAGCCTGGTGGCATCCGGCGGCAAGGCGTTGATGTCCAACCCGTCAAGATAAGCGACGGCTTCCTCGGCGCGCGGAGCGACCGCGTCGTAAAAGGCAACCAGGTCGTCGAAGGGCTGGTCCAGTCGGGCGGCATAGCGTTCGGCCCGGGTAGGCAACGCCCAGGTCGCGACAAACGGCTCGAGTTCGGCGAAGCCCTCTGGCAGTTCGTGGCCCATCGTCACCTCCGCTGATCGCTGGGCTGGTGGGCCGCGACGGTGTCACCGATGACCGCATGGAACTGCCGAATCAACAGCTCCTGGTCGCTGAGGTGAAAGGTGTTCTGCGCGCGAGTCTTCAACGCCGAATGTGTCGCCTCGATGGTGTTCACATCCTGCATCGCGAACTCGATGGTGCTGTCTACCACCAGCTCCTGCGCCAAGCGCTCGTGCGCGTTGGCCGGCGGCACGAAATACATGTCGATTTCGTAGATGTGCGAGTCGACCGTCTCCGGCCAGTAGGTGTAGGTGATGTAGTAACCGCGCGCCCAGATCTGAATCGAGATGTTCGGGAAAAGCCAGAACTGGTCGTTACCCCACGACGCGATGTTGCCGCGGTTCAGAAAGTCCGGCAACGGGCCTATCTCGGGGACGTCATCGGGGCCAAACAGCCCGGCGCGGAACAACTTATAGACCCACCGCTGATGTTGGCGGGCCGGGCCCGCCGTCCCAGGCCCTCGCGGTGGCAGTGGTGGCGGCCCGGGCACCGATGTCAGCATGTGCGGCCGGAACAACTCGTAGTGGTAGGCATCCACCGGTGGAACCATCTTCTCCGCCTTGGACACATCCGGATCGATGAATCGGCCGTGCACATACGGCGGGTGGTACCACTCACATACGGAGTCCACGGCGAGCTTCCAGTTGCCGTTGATCCGAGTGGAGAAGCCGTACCGCTGAGTCATCAAATGGAACGGATAGGTCTCCATGGGCAGCAGCACGTCACCAAGGAAGGTCCGCAGCGGCACTGGGTCGTCTGCGAGGTTGACGAAGATGAAGCCGGCCCATACCTCGCAATGCACCGGAGGCATGCGCAACTTGCTTTTATCGAGGTCGAAGAACTCTTCCTCGTTGGTGATGTGGTTCGCCACTCCGTCCAGCCCGTAGCGCCACCCGTGGTACTTACAGGAGAAGGCGCGGCAGCTTCCCGCCGACTCCTCCTGCGGGTGTTCCTGCCAGACAACCTTATTGCCGCGGTGGGCGCACACATTGTGAAAAGCATGGACGTTGTCGTCGCGGTCACGGGTGATCACGATGGACGCCAACCGTCCCGAGAGCTCCCTGGTGAAATACGAGCTTTTGCGGGGCAGCCGTTCGATGCGGCCCACGCACAACCAGTTTCGTTCGAAGACGGCCTTGCGCTCGGCGGCGAAGAACTCCTCGGAGATGCAGTCCTCGTAGTTCACCGGGCCGGTGCCGAGTTCGGGGTAGTGCGGGGTGAACTTGCCCTTGCCGGTGGCAAGCCGTTGCTGGATGCCGGTCATAGGTGCGCTCCATCCTCGACCGGTTGACCATTGGGTCCGCTCCAGGGCTGCTGGTCCCACGGTCGATCCAGTGGTTCCATCTCGCCGCCGAACGGGAAGAATGCGCGCTGCGCGTAGGTCTCGCGGGCCAGCCCGTGCCCAAGCTCGTCGATGAAGGCACGTTTGAGCGGGTTGGTGAACAGCTGACGGGAGTAACGCAGCGTCAGCGGCGGGCGCTTGACCAGTTCGCGCGCCAATTCCCATGCGCGATCCATCAATTGGTCTTTAGGCAATACCTCGTTGACCACGCCCCATTCCTTGGCCTCCTGCGCGCCAAGCTTCTTGCCGGTCAGCAGGAAATACCGGGCCCTGGTGTGGCCGGCGAGGTAGCTCCAGATCACGTGTTGCCCATCGCCGGGTACCTGGCCTCGCGGAAAATGCGACGCGTCCTGGAAGTAGGCATCCTCGGCGGCAATGACGATGTCGCCCATCAACGGGACCTCGGAATGCATGTTGCACGGGCCGTTTACCGCGCTGATCATCGGAACGTCGACATCAAGCACGTTAGTGATCAGATGGCGTGCATACCAGGCTTTTTCGTCTAATTTCACCAGACCGCGGGTACCGGGCATCAGTTGATACTCCGGCTTTTCCACCGGATCACCGTTGGGCATCCGGCCCCAATTGGCGTTGTAGTTCTGCCCGGTCCCGGTGTGGATGAGCACCTTGATCTCGCGGTCGCCCGCGATATCGGCGAACGCGTCTGACATCTCGTCGTGCGCCCGCCAGCTCCACACCAGACTGTCGCCGTCGGTGTGGCATTGCATCAGCAGGATGCCGTCCTCGTCCAGCTCGAAACGATAGTTCGCATAGCTGTTCTGGTACTCGCTGAATCTGGTTCGCTTGGCCATGAACCCTCCCGTCGCCGCGTGGTAAGCCTAGCTCCATTGCGCCATAAAGTACACACACTGTATATTTTTCTGCGGTGCCTTCGCCGCACCCGAAAGGCAGGAGGCCGGGCATGAAAACTGCGCTCGTTACCGGCGGGGCGTCGGGCATCGGGCGCGCCATCGCCGAGCGACTCCGAGCCGACGGCAACCACGTCGCCACCATCGACCTACAGGCGTCGGACGCCGACTGCAGCTATCTCGCCGACGTCACCGACCGGTCTGCGGTCGAGGCCGCGGTCGACGCCGTTCGCTGCGCGCTCGGACCCATCACAATTTTGGTGAACGCCGCTGGCATGACAGGCTTTCGACGCTTCACGAACATCACTTTCCAAGAGTGGTGCCAGGTGATCGACGTCAACCTGCACGGCGTCTTCCACTGCACGCAGGCCGTGCTGCCCGACATGATCGACGCGAACTGGGGCCGCATCGTCAACATTTCGTCGTCAAGCACGCATTCGGGCTCGCCCTACCAGGCGCATTACGTGGCAGCGAAGTCGGCCGTCAACGGGCTGACCAAAACCCTTGCCCTCGAATACGGCCGGCACGGCATCACGGCCAACGTGGTGCCACCCGGCTTCATCGACACACCGATGCTTCGGAAAGCCGAAGCAAAGGGACTACTCGGCGGATCGATCGAGGACAACATCGCCAAGGTTCCGGTCGGCCGAGTTGGCCACCCTGGCGACATCGCGGCCGCCTGCTCATTTCTGATCTCAGAAGAAGCCAGTTACATCACCGGGCAGATCCTGGGCGTCAACGGTGGCCGCTGCACCTGACCTGCGTCACCGTGGCAACGTGCCCCGCAGGAACAAACCCACCGCATACTGCAGATGGCGCTCCTGTTGTGCCTTCGACCGGAACACACCGAAATCCGCCATCCGGGCGGGCACCGCTTCAACCATTGCCAAAAAGTGCTCGGCCGCCAGTTCGACATCACCGAGATCCAGTCGGCCCTCGTCCGCGTAGTGCTTCAACACCTCGGTGACCACGCGCTGCCTGCCTGCCCACATCATCGACTCGCTTGACACGTTGAACTCGGGGAAGGACGCGGCCTCGCTGAGCGCCATTCGCTTGAGCCGCAAGGTTTCCGGGCGCACCGCTCGCGCCAGGCATGCCCGTGCAACGCTTAGGAGGGTCGCCTCGAGGTCGTCGCCGATGATCGCTTCGATCGACTTACCACCGTCGAATTTCGTCATCGCCCAAGGAATCACGTCGACGAAAACCGCCCGCTTGTCGGGGTACCGGGCGTACAACGACCGCCTGGTGACGCCGGCCGCGCGGGCAATGGCTTCCATACTCGTATCGGCGTAACCGAATTCGGCGAACGTCGCCACAGCGGCCTCACGAATCGTCTGATCCAGTTTCTTCGCTTCCGCCTGGGTCGGCCGTCCGCGCCGCGTCGCCACCTCATGGATGGTACTGCTAGCTTGCAAGCAATCACCGGACCACGATGGCGATAACGCACTAGATGACGCACAGGAGTCGACGATGTCCAAGTTCTCTCTGCCCGACGAAGCGCCATCGGGGCTGACTTCCCCGGTGACGGCCAAGGTCATGAAATACGCGTCCAAGGCACATGTCGCGATCTTCAAACTGACCAACGGGCGCGTCGGCAATAAATGGCGGATCGGCGCTGGGGCGCAAAAGCCGGTGCCGACGCTGCTCCTCGAACATCGCGGCCGCAAATCGGGTCGGGAGTTCACCACCCCGTTGGTCTACCTGAGCGACGACGAGAACATCGTCATCGTGGCATCGCAAGGCGGAATGCCCAAGAATCCGCAGTGGTATTACAACCTGGTCGCCAACCCGGACACCCAGGTCCATGTGAAAGGCCAACGCAACCTTCAGGTTTCAGCTCACGTCGCTTCACCCGAAGAGCGCGCCGTCTTGTGGCCGCGACTGGTCGATCTCTATGCCGACTTCGCGAAGTATCAGACGTGGACCGAGCGCCAGATCCCGGTGGTCGTCCTTACCCCGCGCTGACAGTCAACCGGAACAGCGCGCGCTGAAGGGTCGGCAGGATCTCGGTGATGGCAATCTCGCCCGCGGCGAACCGGGCCACCAGGCCATATGCGAGGTTCGACACGATCGGTGGCAGGTCGTCGACAAGATCAGGATCCGCTTCGGCGAGTACCGCCGTGGTGGCGGGAATCACCGCGTCCACCCCCCGACTCACCAAACGCTGGCCACCGGGGGCGGAGCGCGCGCGGAAGTAGGCCCGCAGCATGTCCGGGTGGCGTTCCCAGGGTTCGAAGATGGTCCGAAACACCCGCATCAGCCCGTCGTAGACAGATTCGTCCGATGCATGTGTCTGGGTTGCCAATGCGCCGTACCGATTCTCGTCCATCCAACATTCGAGCGCGGCCAAGATCAATGCGTCGCGTGTCGGAAATCGCTTGTAGATCGTGGTCAGTGATGTCCGCGAGCGCTTGGCGACTTCACGCAATTGCACGGCGTCGTAGCCGTCGGTCTCCAAAATCTCCACCACGATGTCAAGGATGCGGTCATGGCGGCGGTCCTGACCACTTGTCATCACTTCAGCGCTTACCACTTCCGCACACCCCCTTGCCCTCATCGGGTAACCAAGTTACCGTACCGTCTGTAACGAGGTTACTCAATGAGGAGGTTGCCCATGGCTGGCCGAGTTGCGGACAAGGTCGCATTCATCACCGGTGCGGCCCGCGGCCAAGGCCGGAGCCACGCAGTGCGTCTGGCGCAAGAAGGCGCCGACATCATCGCGGTCGACATCTGCCAGCCGTTCGACAACTCACCCGCGCCGCCAGCGACGCCGGAAGACCTCGCGGAGACAGCCGATCTCATCAAAGGCTTGAATCGCCGTGTCGTCACTGCCGAAGTCGACGTCCGCGATTACGACGCCCTCAAGGCCGCCGTCGACAGCGGCGTTGAGCAACTCGGCCGGCTGGACATCGTCGTCGCCAATGCCGGCATCGGCACCATGGCTCCCAAGCTAGCCCGAATGGACGAGAGCCTCTGGCAGGAGATGATCGACGTCAACCTCACCGGAGTCTGGAAGTCGGTGAAAGCCGCTGCGCCGCACCTACTCTCCGCCGGTCGTGGCTCAATAGTGTTGACCAGCTCGGTCGCGGGCCTGAAGGCCTACACCCACACGGGCCACTACAATGCGGCCAAGCACGGAGTGGTTGGGCTGATGCGGTCCTTCGCAGTCGAGCTGGGTCCCAGGAACATTCGCGTCAACTCGGTGCATCCCACGCACGTCAACACGCCACTGTTGATCAACGAGAGAACCTTCCACCAGTTCCGTCCCGATTTGGAGAATCCGGGTCCTGACGACATGGCACCGATCTGCCAGACGTTCCACACCCTGCCGATTCCCTGGGTCAACGCCGAAGACATCAGCAACGCGGTGCTGTTCCTGGCCTCCGATGAAGCGCGTTACATCACCGGAGTCGCGCTACCCGTCGACGCCGGCAGCTGCCTGAAATAGGAGAACCCAGCCGCTCATGACAATCGCACCCGACCGGCCACAAGACACCGGGGTCTACTACGACCCGTACGACGTCACCATCGCCGCCGACCCCTACCCCACCTATGCCCGCCTGCGCGACGAGGCCCCGCTGTACTACAACGAGCGCTACAACTTCTGGGCGATATCCCGCCACGCCGACGTGGAAAAGGCACTGTCCGATTGGGAAACGTTCTCCAACAGCCGAAGCGACATTCTCGAACTGATCCAATCCAAATTTCCGATGCCCCCCGGCGTAATGATGTTCGAGGACCCGCCGACGCACACGATGTTGCGCGGCGTCATGTCCCGTGTCTTCACCCCTCGGCGAATGGCCGCGATCGAAGATCAGATCCGCGCGTATTGTGTCCGCTGCCTCGACCCGCTCGTTGGTTCGGACGGATTCGACATCATCGCCGAACTGGCCTCGATGATGCCGATGCGCGTCATCGGAATGCTGCTGGGAATCCCGGAAAATGCGCAGATCGGCGTGCGCGACGCCAATGACGCCAACCTGCGCACCAGACCGGGCACGCCGATGAAGGTGGCCGACCCCGATGCCATCGCCGATGGCCGTATCTACGCCGACTATGTCGACTGGCGCGCCAAGAACCCCTCCGACGACCTGATGACCTCGTTGCTCAATGTCGAGTTCGAGGACGGGAGCGGCGTGACGCGAAAGCTCACACGCAAAGAGGTGCTGCACTACACCCAGGTGGTTGCCGGAGCGGGAAACGAGACAACGGGCAGACTTATCGGTTGGCTGGCCAAAGTGCTCGCTGAGCACCCCGACCAGCGCAGGGAAATCAGGCAGGACCGGTCACTGTTGACGCGTGCGATCGACGAGACCTTGCGCTTCGAGCCGACGGGACCGCACGTCGGGCGTTACACCATTCGCGATTACGAGGCCTACGGCACCACGGTGCCGGCGGGCAGCGCCGTCTTGTTGCTCTTCGGCGCGGCCAACCGAGACCCGTTGCGCTACAAGGATCCCGACACCTTCAACCTGCGCCGCGATAACATTTCTCACCTCACCTTCGGCAAAGGCGTGCACTACTGCCTCGGCGCAAATCTTGCTCGCCTGGAGGGCACGGTCGCACTCGACGAACTGCTCAACCGGTGGCCCGAATGGGAAATCGACTACGACAGTCTCAAACTCGCGCCGACGTCGACTGTCCGCGGCTGGGAGCGGCTGCGCATCGTCGTTTAGGCCCTCCCCGACCGAGGTGCTGCTCGGCCGACCTGACCACGCGACCGACCGACGTTGCCGCGGTGAGGATTGGCGGCCGCGAGTTGTCGTACCTGCCTGAGATGATGAGGTCATGTCTTCGATCGCATCGTCTGGCGCTGCGGTGGTGAGCCCCGCCGAGCGTCTTGACGAATTGTTCGAGGAGTTGGCGGAGTTGACCGGT
>JAVROG010000533.1:0-7062 GCA_032162865.1 Mycobacterium sp.
TCGCGTACTTGGCGAGCAGCCCGGAGTGGTAGGCGGTGCCGCAGGCGACGACGAATACCTTGTCGACCTCGCGCAGTTCCTGGTCGGAGAGCCGCTGCTCGTCGAGCACGATCCGGTTGCCCACGAAATGCCCGAGCAGGGTGTCGGCCACCGCAGCGGGCTGTTCGGCGATCTCTTTGAGCATGAAGTACTCGTAGCCGCCCTTTTCCGCGGCGGCCAGGTCCCAATCGATATGAAACTCGCGGTATTCGACATCTTCGTTGCCGTTGAAGTCGCTGACCCGGTAGCCATCCGCGGTGATCACCACGGCCTGGTCCTGGCCGAGTTCGACCGCTTGGCGGGTGTGCTCGATGAAAGCCGCGACATCGGATCCCACGAACATCTCGCCGTCGCCGACACCGAGTACCAGCGGCGTCGAGCGGCGGGCGGCGACGATGGTGCCGGGCTCGTCGGCGTTGGCGAACACCAGGGTGAAGTGGCCCTCGAGCCGGCGCAGCACGGAGAGCACGGCGGCGGTGAAGTCGCCGGCCGTCTCACCGTGGTGATAGGCCTGCGCCACCAGGTGCACGGCCACCTCGGTGTCGGTGTCGCTGGCAAACTCGACCCCGAGCGTCTCCAGCTCCTGACGCAGCGATGCGAAGTTCTCGATGATGCCGTTGTGGACGACGGCGATCTTGCCGGCGGCATCGCGGTGCGGGTGTGCATTGCGGTCGGTGGGGCGACCGTGGGTAGCCCACCGGGTGTGACCCAATCCGGCGGTGCCCGCCAACTCGGCCGGCTCCATTTCGGCGATCGCCGCTTCCAGGTTGGACAGCTGACCTGCGCGGCGGCGCACCGTGAGCTTGCCCCGGCCGTCGACCACGGCGATGCCCGACGAGTCGTAGCCGCGGTACTCCATCCGGCGCAGCGCATTCATGACGACGTCGCAGGCAGGCCGCTGCCCGACATAGCCGACAATTCCGCACATTCTGACCAGGGTAATGCAGGCGCGGATTTATCACGGGGAGCGCCGGTATCGTTTACCGTGCCCACCTGCGGAGAGAGGACCGGTTTTGTCGTACCCGAACCAGCAGCTCGCCGGCTATCACCAGCCCCATCCGTACCATCAGGCCGGACCGGTGTTTGCGATCGGGCTGATCAAGCACACCGGCGCTGTCATTTTCTGGCAGCAGCAAACCCTGCGGTTCACCGGGACGCTGCAGCAGTGCGAACAGGCTTACCGAGATGCGCAGACCCACTGCCTGCTCGCCGGTTGGTGGAGTCTGCTCTCCGCATTCTTGATGAACTGGATCGCACTTTTCTCCAACATGAGCGCGATTGGCAGGGTGCGCAGCCTGGCCCGGCAGCCCCAGGCCACACCGCCGGGCTGGTATGGCGACCCGTCAGGACAACCCGGGCAGCGCTACTGGGACGGCGCGACGTGGACGCACTGGACCAATCCCCCGAGTCACGGCTAACGTCGACCGGTGGCTCGCACCCGGAAGCTCTTCGCCGCCCTCCGCCGCCGTGGTCCACACCGGGTGTTGCGCGGTGACCTGGCCTTTGCCGGCCTGCCCGGTGTCGTGTACACCCCGGAAGCCGGACTGAACCTGCCCGCTATCGCCTTCGGCCACGACTGGCTGACCGGCGCGGGCCACTACGCGGGCCTGCTGGAGCACCTGGCGTCCTGGGGCATCGTGGCCGGAGCCCCGGACACCCAGCGGGGACTCGTGCCGTCTGTCATGAACCTGGCGTTCGATCTGGGTGTTGCCCTCGACATCGTGGCGGGCGTGCGGTTGGGACCCGGTGAGATCAGCGTGCATCCCACCAAGCTCGGCGTGGTGGGCCACGGTTTCGGCGGATCGGCGGCGGTGTTCGCTGCGGCCGGCATGCCCGCCAAAGTGGCTGCCGCCGTGGCGCTGTTCCCGACGGTGACCGCTCCACCCGCGCAGCAGCCGGCCGCGACACTGAACATTCCCGGTCTGATCCTGAGCGCTCCCGACGATCCCAAGTCGCTCAATTCCCACGCCTTGGCATTGTTTGCGGCCTGGCAGAGGGGCACGCTGCGCATTGTCAGCAAAGCCGAAGCCGGCGGACTGGTGGAGGGCCGCCGCCTGCCGAAGGCGATCGGGCTGGCCGGCTCCGATCGCAAGACGCAGCGCACGGTTCGAGCGCTGCTGACCGGCTATCTGCTCAACGTTCTGGGCGGCGACAAGACCTATCGCGACTTCGCCGATCCGGACGTCCAGTTGCCCAAGACCCAACAGTTGGACCCCGAGGCGCTGGCCGTCACCCCGGAAGAGAAGATCGTCGCGCTCCTGAAATAACCTCCTGAGATGAGTTGTCACCGACGGGTTCGTGGGTCACTGGCCCGACCGTGACGTGCACGGTCCGGCCGAACTCGAACAGATCATTGACCAGACACGACATATGTTGGCGGAGTTGACTTTCGCCATCGAAATCGGTCCGCTGCGCGACGGCGAGTTTGTCGTCGGCCGCTGGACCGGCACGGGTCGCGGCCCGGACGGACCCGTTTCGTTCACCCGGCAATGACATCCTCCGGCTCGCGCCCGACCGTCGCCGATTCGCCGAATACTGGACGGGCACCTCGGCAGGCTGATGTCCGCCATCCGCACAGCGGTGCCGGGGCCAACATCTGCGCCGTGGTAAGTGTCGGTGATGCGAATCGGGATCGCGTTGGATTATTCGGGCGGCTTTCACGAGGCCGTCGACCGCGTCGTCGAACTCGAGAAGGCCGGGATCGATATCGCTGTGGTGGCCGAAGCCTATGCCTTCGACGCCATCAGCCAGCTGGGGTACCTGGCGGCCAAGACAAACTCCGTCGAACTGGCTTCGGGGGTGGTGCCGATCTATATCCGCACCCCCTCACTGCTGGCGATGACGGCGGCGGGTCTGGACTATGTGTCCGGCGGCCGGTTCCATCTCGGGATCGGCACCTCCGGGCCGCAGGTCATCGAGGGATTCCACGGCTTAGAGTTCGACGCCCCGTTGGGCCGCACTCGCGAGACCGTGGAAATCTGCCGGCAGGTGTGGCGCAGGGAACGGGTGCAATACGCCGGAAAGCACTACCAGATCCCGCTGCCCGCCGATCGCGGTACCGGACTGGGCAAAGCCCTGCATCTCATCAATCATCCTGTGCGCGAACGAATTCCGGTCTCAATCGCGGCCCTGGGCCCCAAGAACGTCGAACTCACCGCGGAAATCGCCGAGGGCTGGCAGCCGGCGTTCTACTATCCGGACAAGGCCGGGTTGGTATGGGGTGAGGCGCTGGCGGCGGGCGCCGCAAAACGGGATCCCGCGCTGGGCCCGCTGGACGTGATGGTCGGTACGTCGCTGGCCATCGGCGACGACGTCGAAGACCGGTTGGCTTGGACCAAGCCACAATTGGGCCTCTACATCGGCGGAATGGGCGCCAAAGGCCGCAACTTCTATCACAACCTGGCTACCCGATACGGATTCGGCGAGGTCGCGGACCGGATTCAGGAGCTCTACCTCTCCGGCCGCAAGCGTGAGGCGATCGACGCGGTGCCCGACGAACTAGTCCGCGGGGTCTCGCTGATCGGCCCCCGCGGCTTTATCGCCGAACGGCTGGCCGTCTTCGCCGCATCCGGGGTGACCACCCTGCTGGTGCGGCCGGTAACCGGAGACGCCCGTGAAGCCGTGCGGTATGTCGAGGAACTGCTGCAACTGCTGCCGGCCTGAGGTTCACTGCCCGGCCTGCGGAAGCTCGTTCGCGGCGATCTCACAGGGCGTCGAACCACCCGGCGGCGGGTTCGGTGGTGGCCCGTTCGCCGGTGATTCGGTGACCGGAGGGGCGGCGAGTGGCCCGGCCGCGGGGGAGCCTGCCGGCGGTTGCTCGAGCGGCGGCTGGGTGACGGGCGACGTCGCGGACTTCGGAACTGGCCGGGCTGCCTGGGTTACATCGTCGGGCTGAGACTCCTTCGGCTCTTTGGGTGCTTCGGGCTCGTCGCTTTCGCGCTTGACGTCGGTGTCCTCGTCAAACGGACTCTCGGCGGGTTCGTCGCCGGCCGAGCCGAGCAGGCCGCCCATCGCCTGCACGATCCGGGTGGCAAGGCCACCGAGCCCACCCAGGTCGTCGCCACCGCCTGACATGCCGGAGATGCCACCCCCGCCGCCGGGCAGGCCGGAGGTGCCGCCCGGCCCCATCCCCCAATCCGGCTGCGCCGGCTGCGAACTCGGCACCGGTGGTGCCGTCGCGCTCGCCGGTGTCGCGGTGAACGAGGACGGCGGTGTCATTGACGGTCCGCGGCCCCACACCGGATCGGCCCGCGGGCCCGAAAAGGCCGCGGGCGTTACCGCAGTGGTCGCCGGTGCTGCGGTCGGCGGGATCGGTCGCGACGGCGCGCTGGTGGGTCCCAGCTCGCCGGGCATCTCAAAATACGCTCCCGGCGCGCTGGCAAACCTGTCGGTGACCATGTCGTACGACGCGGTCACACCCGCCTGCGTCGAACGCACTGCCGTAAGCCAGTCGTGACGAATATCGTTGTCCACGTAGGGTTTTATCTGTTGATTGACCAATTCTTGAGCCGCCGCGCGGTCGCCCGCCCCGGTCATCACAGCGGCGGCGGCCAACCACGTCGGCCGCTGCGCGAGTGTGCGGTCATCGATGGCGATGACCGTCGCGACCTTCGAATCGACCAGGTACCACAGGTTGTCCCGCAACGACTCGCACCGCTGGGCCGCCGCGCGAACTTCGGCAACGACGGCGTTGGCGACGTCGCAATGACGCTGCAGGAAGGTAACCGCTGATTGCGCACCCGGCCCCGTCCATGCCGCTGCGAGGGCGGCGACCTGGGCGCGCTGCAGCCGCAGCGCTTCGGTCATCACCGTGCCCGCCGCCCGCAGCTGCGCGCAGTCAGCGTCGAGCGCATGAAGATCGAGCCCGACCTCGCTGTTATACAACTCGCGGATCTGCGCGGGATCATTGCAGGCGCGCACATATCTTTCGGTGTGCTCGACAGCCGGCAGACCTTCAGCGAGGCGTGCGGCGATATCCCACCGATCGGCCACGGTCAGGCGATCCGGGCGGCGGAATACAGCTCGGCCTCCGCGTAGCGGTCGATGCCGGCGCGTAGGGCGACGGCGACCTCCACCGCGACCCGCGACCACTGCGATACGTCGGCGGCCAATCGGTCCAGGCCGGCCCGCAACGCGTCTCCATTGGCCGCATACGCCCGGCCGGCTCGGGCGCCGTCAAAAATCAACCGCGCCAGGTAATTTGCCACCGCGTCGTCAATGAGTTCGGCTGCCGCGGCGATCCGGTCAGCGACGCCGCGCGTCGCGGCCATGTCGATGGTGGTGCAGCCAAGGGGATTTGCGCTATCAAGTCTCATACCCAATTCGACGCCGCTGACGGCCCCGAGGTTCCAGCGAGATCCGGGTCAGCTGGCAGCGCTGACCGCGTCGGCCACACCAGCGGCCAGTCGCTGGGCGACGTCCTTATCGGCCGCCTCCACCATCACCCGGATCAACGGCTCAGTTCCCGACGGGCGCAACAGAATTCGACCGGTTTCACCAAGTTCGGCCTCGGCCGCCTGAACCGCCGTCTGTACCGACGGCGCTGCGGCGGCGGTCGCCTTATCGGCGACCTCGACGTTGATCAGGACCTGTGGCAGTGTCTGCATCGCCGACGCCAGGGTGGCCAATGACGAACCGGTCTGCACCATGCGCGTCATCAAGCGCAGCCCGGTCACAATGCCGTCGCCGGTGGATCCCAGTGCCGGCATGAAAATGTGGCCGGATTGTTCGCCGCCGAGACTGTAGTCGCCGGCCCGCAACTCCTCCAGGACGTAGCGGTCGCCGACGCCGGTGGTGCGCACCGTCACGCCGGCCGCCCGCATCGCCAGGTGCAGCCCGAGGTTGCTCATCACTGTCGCCACCAACGTGTCGGAGGCCAGTTCACCGGCCTCCTTCATGGCCAGTGCCAGTACCACCATGATGGCGTCGCCGTCGACGAGATCACCGTTGGCGTCGATGGCCAGGCAGCGGTCGGCGTCTCCGTCGTGCGCCAGTCCCAGGTCGGCCCCGTGCGCGATGACCGCCGTGCGCAGCGGATCCAGGTGTGTCGAACCGCAGCCGTCGTTGATGTTCAGGCCGTTGGGGTCGGCGTTGATGGCGATGACCCGCGCGCCCGCCGCGCGGTAGGCGCTCGGTGCCGCGGCGGACGCCGCGCCGTGGCCGCAGTCGACGACCACGGTCAGCCCGTCCAGGCGGTTGGTGCTGGCCTTGCCGACATGCCGCAAGTAGCGTTCGGCGGCGTCTTCGGCGTCGACGACCCGGCCGATCCGCATGCCGACGGGGCGCAGCCCAGGTCCGGCGGCGACCAGGTCCTCGATCTGGTCCTCGGTGTCGTCGTCGAGTTTGCGGCCGCCCGGGCCGAAGATCTTGATGCCGTTATCGGGCATCGGGTTGTGCGAGGCGGAGATCATCACGCCGAAGTCGGCGTCGTAGGCGCCGGTCAGATAGGCCACCGCGGGTGTCGGGAGCACCCCGACCCGCAGCGCGTCAACACCCTCGCTGGACAGGCCGGCGATTACCGCGGCTTCCAGCATTTCGCCGCTGGCCCGCGGGTCACGACCGATGACAGCGACACGCCGTCCCGGACCGGACGAACCTGCCAGGTGTCGCGCCGCCGCGGCGCCCAGCGCGAGGGCCAACTCCGCGGTCAACTCGCGATTGGCGACGCCGCGGACGCCGTCGGTACCGAAAAGTCGACCCATCGAACAAACCTCTCACAGTTGGCAGTTCTGCCTATACCCACTGTTGGCTGCGAGCGTGCAACTGACCCTGCGACACGCCGACGTGCGCACGCTCGCAGCCAAAAAGTGGTTGCCGATCAGCGCTTGCTGTACTGAGGCGCCTTGCGGGCCTTCTTCAGGCCGTACTTCTTCCGCTCGGTGGCACGCGGGTCACGGGTGAGGAAGCCGGCCTTCTTCAGCGGCGGTCGATCCTCGGGCGTGGCCACAATCAGTGCGCGGGCAATGCCCAGACGCAGCGCGCCGGCCTGCCCCGACGGACCCCCGCCGTGCAGCAGGGCGTAGA
>JAVROG010000534.1:0-9755 GCA_032162865.1 Mycobacterium sp.
GTGCCGGGGTCGCGATGTTTGAGCAACAGGTCCCGCATCGCGCCCACCTGCCAGGTCCGCGACGCCGACGCCGGGTTGTAGATCGCCAGCACCAGATCGGCGGCAGCCGCCGCTTCCAGGCGCTGCGCAATGACGTCCCACGGCTTGAGTCGGTCCGACAGCGAGATCACCGCGTAGTCATGTCCCAGGGGCGCACCCACCCGGCTGGCCACCGCCTGGGCGGCCGTCATCGCCGGAATCACCCGGACCTGCACGTCCGGCCACTGCTTGGCTTCTTCCAGCACGGCGGTGGCCATCGCGAACACGCCGGGGTCGCCCGATGACACCACCGCCACCGCGTGGCCCTGCTCGGCCAGCGAGCAGGCCAGTCGGGCGCGGGCAGGTTCGTCGGTGTTGTTGCTGGCGTGGCGGCGCTGGCCGTCGCGGGCCGGCACGCGGTCCAGGTATCCGCCGTAGCCGATCAGGTCGGTTGCCCGCGCCAGTTCGCGTCTGCTCTGCGGTGTCATCCACTCGGTTCCGCCGGGGCCCAGGCCCACCACTGCGACGGAGCCCCCGACGCCGTCGGCGCCGTCATAACGCCGACCGCCGGGCAGCATGGCCAGCGAGAAGTAGGGCACGCTGGCCTCGTCGACGTCAGCTGCGGGCAGCACCCGTTGCGCCGGGGTACTGGCCCGCTCCACATAGAACGTCTGGTCAAGCCGACCGGAAGCCGAAAGCGCCTCGCGCACATTGTGATACGAGCGGCCGAGCTTGAGTATCACCGCTGCGTCGGCATCGGCCAGTCGGCGCGTCAACTCTGCCACCGGCAACGTGCCCGGCAGCACCGACAGCACCTCGTCGCCGGCCACCAGCGGGGTGGCGACCGCAGCTGAGGCCGCACTCACCGACGTCACCCCCGGCACGATCACGGCGTCGAACCGGTGCGTGAGCCGCGTGTGCAAATGCATATAGGAGCTGTAGAACAGCGGGTCGCCCTCGGCGAGGAGCGCGACATCACGCCCGGCGGCAAGATGCGCGGCGATCCGCTCGGTGGCCTCGACGTAGAAATCCTCCAGCGCCCCCGCGTAGCCGCCGGGGTGATCGGTCGCCTCGGTGGTCACCGGATACACCAGGTGCTCCTCGATCTGATCTGGCCGCAGATACCGTTCGGCGATACCGCGAGCAATGCTGCGGCCATGACGGGCGCTGTGATAAGCCACCACGTCGGCTTCGCCGATCACGCGGGCCGCCTTGACCGTCACCAATTCCGGGTCACCGGGTCCCAGTCCGACGCCCCAGAGCGTGCCGCGATCCGTCATTCGCGGTCGGTCGCAATCGCGTTGACGGCAGCGGCGGCCATGGCGCTGCCGCCACGGCGTCCCTGCACCACCAGATACGACATGCCGCGCGGGCGTTCGACCAGTTCCTGCTTGGACTGCGCCGAGCCGACGAAGCCGACCGGTCCACCCAGCACCGCCGCGGGTGCCGGAACGCCCTGGTCGATCAGCTCCAGCAGCCGGAACAGCGCGGTGGGGGCGTTACCGATGGCGACTACGGACCCGGCCAGGCGGTCGGCCCACAACTCCACGCCGGCGGCCGAGCGGGTGATCTGCTGCTCGGCGGCCAGTCCGGCGGCGCGCGGATCGGCCACCAACGACACGACCTCGTTGCCGGCGGGCAGACGTGCGGTGGTGATCCCGGCCGCCACCATCGACGAATCGCACAGCACCGGTGCGCCGCCGCGCAGGGCGGCGCCAGCCCGGGCGACGACATCGTCGGTGAATGCCACGTGGTCGGCGACGTCGACTTGACCGCAGGTGTGGATCAACCGGACCACCACCCGCTCGATGTCAGCGGGGAATCGCGTCAGATCGGCTTCGGCGCGGATGGTCGCGAACGACTGCCGGTAGATCTCCGCAGCGTCGCGGATGTAGTCGAGCACCCGCTCACCTTAAGACCTGAGCACCCGGTAGCCCGTTTCGGTAGCAACCAGCACTTCACCGTCCAGCGGGCTGCCGCACGCTCGTTCGCACCCGACGAAGTGCCGGTGCACCGGATATGCCACGTTCAGAGAACCCGCGGCGTCGGCCCGAACGTCGGCGAGCGAGTGTGCGCAGCCGGGACTGCCGGTACAGGCGCTCACAGCCAGCCAGGGGGAGTTCTCGTCGAACACCAGACCCAGCGGCGCGAGTGCGCGAAGACTGACGTCGGCCACCTCTTCGGTCAGATCGCATACCAGCACCGAGCGCCACGGGGTGATCACCATAGGCGCCTCGATCGCCGCCAAAAACTCGGCGACGCGGGTAGGCAAGATCCCGAGCGGTACCGCCGCACCCAGCGTGACCCGACCGTCATCCTGCGGGATCCAGCCCACCGGCGCCTGACCGGCCGCAGCTATGGTGGCACCCCACTCGGCACCGGGCAGTAAATCATCCAGATCGTCCAGTTCGGTTATCCGCCAAGCTTTTCCGCGGATATCGACAAACCGCAACGCCATATCGATCAGGGTTGCGGTGACGTCGGTAGGCCGTACGCCGGTGTCGCGACCGGCCAACAGCAGCGCCGGGCCGTCCTCCAAGACGTGCACACCGACATCGGCGCGTAGGCCGGACACATCGCCACGACCGTCGTCCAGGCTGAACCAGAAGCGCCCGCCCAGCTCGGCGAGCCTGGGTTCAGCGCAGATCGCCGCGTCCAGCTCGGTGACCCTGGGCCGCATGTCCGCATTGCCGCCCGCGCGGCCGGACAGCGGCGACGCCACGATGTTGCGGACGCGTTCGTGGGTGGCCGATGGCAACAGCCCGGCGGCAGCGATTGATTCGGCGACGGCCGAGACGTCGGTGATCGCGCGCAGCTGCACATTTCCGCGCGCAGTCAGCTCCAACGTCGCGGAACCGAATTCGTCGGACACACTCGCCAGCGTCGTCAACTGAGCTGCGGTGATCACGCCGCCCGGCAACCGAATCCGCACCAGCGCGCCGTCCGCCGCCTGGTGCACCTGCAACGCGCCCGGGCAGGCGTCGGAGTCGCGGGTCCTGGCCACCTATCCACGGTACGACTCCCCGGCATCGCTGCAGCAGCGATATCACCGGCGATATCGCATTTGCGGATCGACTGGGCCAATCCCGCCGCTGCTCATGCGGTGTGGTTTGGGATGAGATTCCCCGGGCATACCGGTGCCTGTGCCAACGGTGGAATACGTCCCCGGACGTTTGGCCGATGTCTTCGGCGGTCCGGCGGGACCAACCATCCTGCTGTGGCACGGCATGCAGACCGATGCGCGCGCCGCCGTCCGACCCCTCGCCGCTCTGCTGGCCGACCATGGTGCCGCGGTGGTGGCGCCGGATTGGAACTCGCATGCCGACGACGGCGGGCGTACGGATCTGTTGGGTTCGCTCCAGTTCACGCAGCAGCGCGCCAGTGCCGGCATCGTGCTGGTCGGTTGGTCGCTCGGCGCGGCGGCTGCAGCCGGCTTGACGCTCAATGCGGCACGCTTCGACGTCGCACTGGCACATACGGTTTGCTTGGCAGGGGCCTTCATGGCGCCCGATCCCATCTCCGGGCGGCCGGTCACGGCACAGCTGACAGCCGACCACGTCGGCACGCCGTTTACGTTGCTGCACGGTCTGGCGGACGATGTCGTGCCGGTGAGCGCCAGCAGAGAGTTCGCCGCGGCACTCGACGGGGTCGGCTGGCCCGTCGATTTGGTGGAATTGGCGGCCGATCACGGATCGATCGCCGGCGCCGAGTACGACGCGGTCGCTGACCGCTACGAGGCCGGAGTGGGCCAGGAAGCGCAACGGGTGGCCGGCGAGGTCGCGGCACGGATCGCAGCGACGCTCGAACACTGAGTAACGCGTGACAAATTGGAGTAGCCGCCTACTCTACTTACCTGCCACGGTCCCGCCGGACACTTCGAGCCATGGAAAAGCGCGGTGATCATGCAGTGGTATTGGGTGCCAGCATGGGCGGTTTGTTGGTGGCCCGGGTATTGGCCGACTTCTACGATCAGGTGACGGTCGTCGAGCGAGACATCTTGCCGACCGACCCGGTTAACCGGCGAGGTGTGCCGCAAGGCAGATTGATCCACGCCTGCCTTGCACGTCTCACCCAGGTGCTCGATGACCTGTTCCCCGGACTCAGCGAAGATCTCGTGGCCCGCGGTGTCACCAGTTGGAATGACGGAGATTTCTCCAAGCTGAACTGGACGTTGGCAGGACATTCGATGGTGCGCTCGGGAAGGTCTCCGGACGCGCCACACATCCTGTCCCCGAGCCGACCGGTCCTGGAATGGAGTGTGCGCCAACGGGTCCGGGCGATCGCCAATGTAGCGTTCAAAGAGGGTCACGATGTCGTCGGCGTTACGGCGACAGCGGATCGTCGGCAGGTCACGGGGGTACGGGTGGTGGATCGCGCCGACGACCGAGTCAAGACAATGGCCGCCGATCTTGTTGTCGACGCAACCGGCAGGGGCTCTCGGACGCCGGTGTTCCTGGAGCAACTCGGCTACGGCCGGCCCCCGGAGGACGAGGTGGTGGTGCAGCTGGCCTACGCGTGTCAGCTGCTGCGCATTGCGCCCGGGGTGATCAAGGAACATATGATCGCGAATTTCCCCGCGCCCGGGCGGCCGCGGATGTTCGCGATGATCGGCTACGAACACAACTCCTGGATGATCGGTGCCGGCACCATGGCGGGCACCGAACCGCCCTGTGATCACGCCGGCATCCTGGCGTTCGCCGCCGAGTTGGCACCCGCCCACGTAGTCGAGGCGATTCGCACCGCCGAGCCGATCGGTGACGTCGTCCACCACCGCGTCCCGTCGAATCGTTGGCGGCGCTACGACAAGATGCGCCGGCTACCCGAGGGTCTAGTGGTCGTCGGCGACGCGTTCTGCAGCTTCAACCCCATCTACGGGCAGGGTATGACGGTCGCAGCCATCGAAGCGACGGTACTGCGCGACTGTCTGCTGCGCGGGGGACGCGGTCTGACCCGCCGCTTCACCCGCCTGGCCGCCAAGAACGTGCGGGTGGCCTGGCAGACCGCTGTCGCCTCCGACTTGGCACTGCCGGAAGTGGCTGGGCCGCGGCCGTTGTCGATGCGGATGAGCAATGCGTGCCTCGAGCCAGTGATAACCGCAACGGAATCGGATCACGTCGTCGCCGCGCAGTTCATGAGGATCACCGCGATGATCGATCCGCCAAGCCGATTGCTGCGGCCCTCCATTCTGCTTCGCATCCTGCGCGCGCGTCGCCGCCGGCAGACGGGCTCGCAGTCCGTCACCGAGGAATTCGGCGCAGATGCGACGGCAGTCGTCCCGGCTATCCGCCGCGCCGGATAACACCTACGAAAAAGAAGGAATCTCCATGTCAAGCCGGAATATCGAGACGACGAAGCGTGGCTACGACGCGTTCAATGCGGGTGATCTCGAGGCGGCATTGAGCGCCTTCCATGACTCCGCTGTGTGGATTGTCAACGGCGAGAGCACGATCGGTGGGACGTATCACGGCAAGGCCGAACTCGCCGAATTGTTCCGGCGGTTAGGGGAGAAGGCACCGACCGTCGAGCCAAAGCGCTACCTGGAATCCGGCGACGCGGTGGTCGTTCTGACAAGCGTGACTGTCGAGGGTGAGACCTACCACGAAGCCGATTTGTTCATATTCGACAACGGCAAGCTCATCAAGGCCCAAGCCTTCGGGGATACCGCCGCGCTGGAAAGAATCTTCGGTTCGAAGCGAGTGACCGTAGGCTCCAGCAACCGCTGAACTGCACGCCAAGGCGAGTCGATCGGCGTAGCGTGCGGTCCAGCGAAAGATAGAGGTGATTGCGGTGGCGAAGCGCACACTGAAGGTCGCGATAATCGGCGCCGGGATGTCCGGCATTTGCATGGCGGCCAAGCTTCAAGATGCCGGCATCGACTCGTTCACGATTTTCGAAAAGGCTGGCGACGTCGGCGGCACCTGGCGAGACAACACCTATCCCGGACTTACCTGCGATGTTCCGTCGCGTTACTAGTCGTATTCGTTTCGGCCCAACCCCAACTGGTCCCATCTGCTGCCGCCGGGTCCGGAGATACACGCGTATTTCCGCCAGGTGGCCAAGGAGCGAGGCATCCTCTCGCACATCCGTTTCGACACCACCGTCACCGCCGCCCGGTACGACGAGGGGAAATGGCACCTCGCCATCGGTGCAGATGAGGAAACGTTCGACGTACTGGTCACCGCGACCGGTGTCCTTCGGATACCTCGGTATCCCGATATCGCCGGGCTGGAGACATTTGGCGGGCCCGCGTTCCATTCATCGCGATGGGATCACTCGGTCTCCCTGCCGGACAAGCGGATCGGCTTGATAGGCACCGGCTCCACGGGTGTGCAGATCACCGCTGAGCTCGGCGGTAAGGTACGCGAGCTGAAGGTCTTCCAGCGCACCGCGCAATGGGTCTACCCGATGCCCAACGGGAAGTACTCGGCCCTCACCAAAGCGTTGCTGACCCGGTGGCCGGCGTTGAACGTGCTGCCGTTTCGCTTCTGGGGACTGTTCTTCAAGCGTGTGTCCGGCGCCGCGCCGGTTCGTCCCGGATGGCAGCGCCGCGTCGTCCAGGCCGAATGCCGATGGAACTTGCGGCTCTCCGTCCGCGATCCGCAGTTGCGGGCCAAGCTCACCCCCAAAGATCAGCCGATGTGCAAACGTCAGGTCATGGCCGGGCATTTCTACCGTTCCGTGCAGCAGCCCGGGGTCGAGGTGATCACTGAAGGGATCGACCACTTCGAGCCGCGCGGCATCGTGACCGTCGACGGCACCTTGCACGAACTGGACCTACTCGTCTATGCCACCGGTTTCGATGCGCGTGCCTATGTGCGCCCAATAGAGGTGATCGGAGAAGGTGGGCTGACCCTGGACGAGGCCTGGGCCGACGGCCCGAAGGCCTACCGGTCCATTGCGGTGCCGGGATTCCCTAACTTGTTCATGATGATAGGACCGCATTCACCGATCGGGAATCAGTCACTGGTTCCGATCGCGGAAGATCAGGCCAACTACGTGATGTGGTGGATCGAGCAGCTCCGCGATGGTCGACTGCTCGCCGCGGCACCGACCGAAGCGGCCACCAAGCAATACAACGAAGACATGAAAGCCGCAATGCCGCAGACGATCTGGGTGACCGGCTGCAGCAGCTGGTATATCGGTAAGGATGGGCTGCCCGAGTTGTTCCCGTGGACACCCGATACTCATCACGAGCTGTTACGACAGCCCGAGCTCGCCGACTTCGACGTACGTACTGCCTGAACGCCGGTTGTTCTCAGGCGGAGGTAAACCCTTACCTGATCTGTATCGAGCGCCTTAGCGTCGACACAGTGAGCATTGCCACCGCGCTCGTCGCTGGCTCGACCAAGGCTGGCAATAGAAACACGCAGGTAGCGAACCCAACGCAACATTGGGCGCGCCGGAAATGGGAGGTTCTGCGTCTCGCTTCGCCATTGGTTCTCTTGGCATTGTGGCAGCTGGGCAGCGCAATCAAGGTGATCCCGGAGGACGTGCTTCCCGCTCCCTCCCTGATCGCGGACGCCGGCCTCGAATTGGTGCGCAACGGTCAACTGGCCGATGCCCTTCAGGTGTCGGGCGTGCGGGTGGTTGAGGGGCTGGTGCTGGGCGGAGCTATCGGAATCCTGCTGGGTGCCGCGGTCGGTCTGTCGCGTTGGTTCGAGGCAACTGTCGACCCGTCGATGCAGATGATCCGTGCACTGCCGCATCTGGGTCTGATCCCGTTGTTCATCTTGTGGTTTGGGATCGGGGAGCTGCCCAAGGTGTTGCTCGTCGCCTTGGGTGTGGCCTTCCCGCTGTACCTCAATAGTTTCTCGGCAATCCGACAGGTTGACCCTAAATTATTCGAAACCGCTCAGGTGCTGGGTTTTTCGTTCTGGCAGCGGTTCACCCGGATCATTGTGCCGAGTGCGGCGCCGCAGGTGCTGGTCGGTGTCCGGCAGTCGCTGGCGATCGCCTGGTTGACGCTGATCGTGGCCGAGCAAATCAATGCAGACAAGGGAATTGGCTTTCTGATCAACAACGCCCGCGACTTCCTGCGTGTCGACATCATCATCTTCGGGCTTACGGTCTACGCACTCCTGGGCATCAGCACCGACGCGATCGTCCGGCTCATCGAGCGTCGGACATTGCGCTACCGACAGTGAAAGGTCCGGTTTTGACAACCACTGTAGAACCCTGCGCGGATAGGCGAGCACTGGCCGAGATCGCCGGGGAACTAAGACACGTCGACAAGTGGTACGGCTCCCGTCACGTGTTGATCGATGTCTCGCTGCAGGTGCGAACCGGTGAGATTGTCGCACTCGTAGGTCGCAGTGGTTCTGGCAAGTCGACAGTGCTGCGGGTGCTGGCCGGGCTATCGGACGACCACCGGGGCGACCGGTTCGTGGCCGGCGCGCCGGCGCTGGCTTTCCAAGAGCCGCGCTTGTTTCCGTGGCGCGATGTGCGGACAAATGTGGGTTATGGCCTGACCCGCAGCCGGCTGCCGAAAACGCAGGTTCGGCAGTGCGCCGACCGTGCGCTGGCCGACGTGGGGCTCGCCGACCGTGCCGACGCTTGGCCGCTGACCCTGTCTGGTGGTCAGGCGCAACGCGTTTCACTGGCTCGCGCGCTTGTCGCCCAGCCACAGCTGTTGCTGCTGGATGAACCCTTCGGAGCGCTGGATGCGTTGACCCGGCTGACGATGCGCGCGCTGTTGCTGGGCTTGTGGCGTCAGCACGGGTTCGGTGTCCTGCTGATTACCCACGATGTCGATGAAGCCGTTGCACTGGCGGACCGCGTGCTGGTCCTGGAGGGAGGCCGCGTCGCGCACACGTTGTCGGTTGACGAGCCTCGCCGCTCGCCCGGCAATCCGGGTCCCCACACCGAGCAACACCGTGCCGAGTTGCTCGACCGTCTCGGCGTGCGGAGATAGCGTGAGGCGACGTCTGCTGGCCCTGCTCGCGCTCGTGGCCCTGGTTCTGACCGGATGCGTTGCGCGGGCCGCTAATACCGGGCCCCAGGCGGCACCCGCCGCCGTGCCGTTGTCCGAGTTGGCGGATCTGACGCTGCAGATCGGGGACCAGAAAGGCGGGACGGAGTCGCTGCTGCGCGCCGCCGGGCAACTAGACGGCCTGCCGTACCGGGTTGCGTTCTCGACGTTCACGTCGGGTCCACCGCAGGTCGAGGCGGCCGCCGCGGGCAAGATCGACTTCGCGATCATGGGCAACACGCCACCAATCTTCGGGGCCGCCAGTAACGCAAAAGTCAAGGTGGTGGCGGCCTATGCCGGCGGGGGGCCGGGAAACCGGATATTGGTGCATGCCGATTCGCCGATCAACTCGATTGCAGACCTGCGCGGCAAGGCCGTTGCGGTCGGCAAGGGCAGTTCGTCGCACGCCAACCTGCTGGCTCAACTCGACAAGTTTGGTTTGAAGCCGTCCGACGTGAAATTGGTTTTCCTGCAGCCGGCCGACGCGCTGTCGGCGTTCAATCAGCATCAGGCTGATGCGTGGGCCATATGGGACCCGTTTACAGCGCAGGCCGAGCAGCAGATCCCGGTCCGCAGCATCGCTGAAGCAACCGGGGTCACCAACGGTGACTGGGTGGGCCTTGCATCGGACCAGGCGTTGGCCGACCCGAAACGCAACACCGCGCTTTCCGACATATTGATTCGATTCGCAAAGGCTGCACAGTGGGCGAAGGCGCACCCGCAGGAATGGGGCCAGTATTACGCAACTGCAGTGGGATTGGACCCGCAG
>JAVROG010000535.1:0-4074 GCA_032162865.1 Mycobacterium sp.
CCCACTGCGAATAGAACCCGCGCTGCGGCGTCTCGGCGCTCTTGTCCCGGTTGATGATTCCGGTCGTGTCGTGCACATCGTTTTCGGTGCCGCGCGCCAGTACCAGCCACTCCGGCAACTCGGCGGCAAGTCCGGCCTGGTTGCGCATGCCGATCTCACCGTCATCGGCGATCAGGAACCCCGCCGGACCCATCGCACCCTCGGAACGTCGTAACGTCCGCTCGTTCAACGCATCCTGACCCGGAATCATTACCGCGGTGGTGTAGGCGACGGTGCGGTCGGGGGCCTGCGGCTCGACGAACATCACGTTCATCTCCGCTAAGAACAGGTTCGGCCAGATCAACGTGTGGGGTGGCCCCACCACCAACGCATCGTGCGCCTGCTGGGGGCCGTAGGCTTTCTCCAATGCGTCGACGTAGCCCGCCAGCTTTGCCCGCGGTATCCGGCCGTACCAGACGAATTCTTCGTCGAGCTTGCGGTATTCATCGCTGTAGTCGATCTCGGAATGACCGTTCCTGAGGTCGCGTACCAGCACGTCGACCTTGGTCGGAACGTGTGACACTTTGGCGGGCTTGATGGCGTCGTATACCGAGGCGTGCGTGAACAGCGCGTGATAGCCGTCGACGTTGTTCTCCACCACCATCTTCCAGTTGGCGTGGTGCAGGTGCTTCATCCAGTTGGCCCGCAGGTCGATCTCGCGGTTTGGGGACAGGTTGAGCAGCCGGTCGATGGCATGTGTGGCGTTGCCGAGGTGTTCGCGCAGCGAGATGCCCTCGGCTGCCAGCGAAGCGAAGACGAAGCCGCCGTAGCTGTCGACCCGCGGGGCCTGGGCAAGGCCCAGTTCGGAACGGATCTCGTTGAACGCCGCCCCGTAACCTTCCCGCATCGGAACGCCTTGCAGCGCACCGGTGTTGTTGAACGTCCACCCGTGATACGGGCACCGGAAAGAGTTGGCGTTGCCCTTCTCGGCGTTGCACAGCTTATTGGCGCGGTGCGTGCACCGGTTGAGCACCACCCGGACGACACCGTCCTTGCCGCGCACGACCACGACCGGGTCGTAGCCGATCATCCTGGTGAGATAGTCGCCTCGTTCGCTCACCTCGCTTTCGTGCGCCACGAAGACCCAGCCGGTCTTGAAGATGCTGTCCATCTCGCGGCGGAAGATCTCCGCCGAGGTGTACACCGACCCGTGGACTCGGTCACTTCGGACGACCGTGCTGACGTCGAAATCGTCGAGCTTTGAGGCTGATTCGAGTGCCGTCACTCGTCCTCCCGGGTGTCGATGGCTGGTACTGCGACGTCGCCGAGTCGGCGAAAGCCGATGTGAACCGCGCTGCCGATCGGCGGTGTCGTGTGCGTGGGGAGTGCGGTGGTCATCACCAGGCGGTGCCCGCTCGTCAGCTCGACATCAACGATGGGGTACGGGCGCTGCGCGCGCACCAACCCCGGCTCGCGACGGTGCATCAGCGTGGCGGCGTGTACGGTACCGCGCAATTCCACTGTGCGCCAAAGGCGTCCCGCGGATTGGCAGCAGTCGCAGATTTCCTGCTCGAGTTCGAGGGGCTGGGCACATGCCGCACAGAAGGGCAGGGCGAGCTCACCGCGCTTCGCCGCCTGATAGAGCGGCGTCAGCCGATCGGCGGCGGCCACCGGCGCCAGCGAAGAGTCGAGCAACCAGTCTTTCAGTGCCTGCTCGGTGGGCTTGACGACGGCGCTCATGCCGACCGCTCCAGCACAAGTGCCGCGTGGTGGTCGAGTCGGCCGCCGATGCCGCCCACCAGAGCGACCGTGGCGGCCGGAACTTGGCGTGCGCCGCCGGTGCCACGCAGCTGGATTACGGCTTCGGCCAGCGGCGTCATGCCCTGCAGGTAGAAGCCGGAGAGCTGACCACCGCCGGTGTTGGTCGGCAGTGTGCCGCCTGGCCCGGTGTGGCCGTCTCGCACGAACTCGCCGGCAGGTACCGCGCCGGTGAGCCGGTACTCGTCGAGCAGCACCAGGGTCACAATCGAAAACGGGTCGTAGAGTTCGGCGACGTCGAGGTCCGACCGCTTCATGCCGGCCTGCCCGAGCGCGTCATCGACGGCCTGACTACCGCCCCCGAACCAGGACTCGGCTCCCGCGCGCCGCCGCCGCACCGGATGGTGCCGGCCGGTGCCGCGCACGCGAAGTCGCTGAGTGCCAACTGATGTGCGGCCAGTCAGCACTACCGCCACCGCCCCGTTCACCGGCCGCGCGCAGTCCAATAGCCGCAACGGTTCCGCGATCATCGGGCTCGCGTCGTAGCCGGCGTCATCGAGCGGTTCCCGGTTGACCGCGTCGGGATTGCCCTGCGCCCAAGCGCGCGCCGTGGTGGCCACTGAGCGCAGTGCGTCCGTGCCGGTGCCAGTCACGTGCAGCCAGCGCTGGGTCAGCAACGCGTACGTCGGCACCGAACCGAGCAACCCCGAGGCTCGTTCCAGTCCACGCACGCCTGCATTGCCGCCGCTCTGCGCGTACGTCGACCCCGCCCCTCGGCCGGCCACCAGCGGGGCGTCGGCGAACACGCACATTACGATGGACGCCTCTCCTGTGGTGATCGCATGCCGCGCGCGCTGGATCATGGCGATCGTTGTGGCGCCCTTGATCTCGACGTGCTCGAGTAGGCGCAGGTCCGAGAAGCCGCCCTGCACGGCGAATCCGACACCCAGCCTGTCCGGCCGGACTCCCTGCGAGGAGCCGACCAGAAGCCCGTCCACGTCGGCACGCCCGATTCCGGCGTCGGCCAGGGCGGCCGTGCTCGCCTCGGCGGCCAATTCGAGTGGTGTGGTGCCGGGCCGAAGCGACATCCGGGTCATGCCCAACCCGACCAGGTCGACATCCGGGGTGCTCACGGCTGTTCCTTTGGTCGACGTTCGCCGCGGTAGTTGCCCACGCGCAGCCACTCCTCGCGGTCTTCCGGTGTGGCCAGGGTGAAGCTGGCCAACTCCAGTGGACACAGGAAGACCTGCTCGCCGCCCTCGAGGTCCTCGACGAGCAAGCGCGGACCGTTGCCGCTGACGTCCAGGGACACCCGTACAGCCGCGAACTCATTTACCAGCTCGGCGAGCTCGCGGCGTCCCGGCGGAGTGTCCACCTGCCCAGTTTTACCGCATATGACTGTCAGAATCAATGGACGTTGACGAAGCCCAAGGCTGCGAATGGCCACCTTCGAGGCTGGCGTAAGTGTTTATCTACATGCGAACATATCGTTTGTAGGACCGTGATGGACACGGCGAACGCAGACAGTATAAGTTGACATTGCTGTCAGAAACAGGGTGAGAAGGGTGACATGACCCAATCGCAGACATCGGATACCGACACCGACGGCGTCAGCCGGTTGGACACCGAGAATTACCGCAGCCTCTGGATGTATCTCAAGGAACTGGATTTTCGGCAGGGATTCGTCGAGATCCCGGTCAACGGCGTGGACGTCCGCACGCGATACGCCGAAGCCGGGAGCCCGGGCCGGCCGCACGTCATCCTGCTGCACGGCACGGGGGGGCACTGGGAGACGTTCGCACCCAACCTGGCCGCGCTCTCCGAGCAATTCCATTGCGTGGCCATCGACATGGTCGGCAACGGGTTCTCCGACAAGCCGGATTATGACTACGAGATCGCGATCTATGCCGAGCACGTGCTAGGGGTGATGGACCACTTCGGCATGACCTCGGCCAACTTCGTCGCCATGTCGCTGGGCGCGTTCGTCGCGTCGGCAATGGCCGTCGGGTATCCCGACCGGGTGGACAAGGTGATCCTGATGTCGCCGGCCGGACGGGAGGCGTCGGCGTCGAACATGGCGCGCATCCGGGCGGAACGAACCAAAGCGGTCAACGAGCCGACGTGGGAATCGCTGCACGCCGTGTTCGCTCATCTGATCGCCGATGAGAGCAACCGGCTGCCCGATCTGATCGGCGTGCGCCAGGCGGTTTACCAACGCGAGGACACCCGCAACACCATCGACCGGCTGCTGATCCTGCAGGACGAGAAGGTGCGGCACCGCAATTTGATTCCCGACGACAAGTGGCGCGGCATCGCCTCGCCGGTGATGATCGTGGC
>JAVROG010000536.1:0-13121 GCA_032162865.1 Mycobacterium sp.
AGGCGTAGTGAACCCCGACAGCGGGTATTACGTGGTCTAGGCAAACCGCCAGCAAATGAGGTCTGAAATGATTCGTCGCCTGTTGTCCCCGCTCGGCATGTTTGCCGCCGTCGCGGTCGCTGTTGTCCTGTCCTTCGGTCTGGTCGCCGCCCCGCGTGCGGTCGCCGCCGACGACCGCCTGAACTTCACCGGCACCACCCTCGGCGGGGCCCCCTTCAATGGCGCGAGCCTGCAGGGCAAGCCGGCGGTGCTGTGGTTCTGGGCACCGTTCTGCCCGTTCTGCAACGCCGAGGCTCCTGGTCTGAGCCAAGTGGCGGCCGCCAACCCGGGAGTGACTTTCGTTGGTATTGCGGCGCATTCGGACGTCGGGGCGATGCAGAACTTCGTCTCCAAGTACGGCCTGAACTTCACCAACCTCAACGACGCCGATGGCGCGATCTGGGCTCGCTACAACGTGCCTTGGCAGCCGGCGTGGGTGTTCTATCGCGCCGACGGCTCGTCCACGTTCATCAACAACACCACTTCGGCTCTGTCGCAACAGGATTTGGCCGGCCGCGTCGCCGCCCTTTCCTGACCGGCGGTGAACCAGACCCTGATCGGGTTGGCCTTCACCGCCGGACTGGTGGCCGCGCTGAACCCGTGTGGATTTGCCATGCTGCCCGCATACCTGCTTCTGGTGGTGCGCGGGCAGCGTAGTGCTGCCGAATCGGCGGCCCCGGTGAGCCCAATCGGTGCGGTCGGGCGCGCTTTGGCCGCCACGGTAGGAATGGCGTTGGGCTTCGTGACGGTCTTCGGAGTCTTTGGCGCGCTGACCATTTCGGCTGCGTCGACCGTGCAGCGATACCTGCCGTATGTGACGGTGCTGATCGGAGTGGTGCTGATCGCGCTCGGAGTCTGGCTGCTGTCCGGCAGGGAGCTCACGGCGCTGACACCCCGCCCACTCGGCGCGCGCTGGGCACCGACCGTGCGCATCGGCTCCATGTACGGGTACGGCGTGAGCTACGCGATCGCCTCGCTGTCGTGCACGGTCGGGCCGTTTCTAGCGGTCACCGCGGCCGGACTGCGCGGTGGCTCGCTGCTCGACGGCGTGGCGATCTATGCCGCCTACATCGCGGGCCTGACGCTGGTCATCGGCATGCTCGCGATCTCGTTGGCGACGGCTAGCTCGGCGCTGGTCGATCGCATGCGGGCGGTGCTGCCCTTCGTCAACCGGATCAGCGGCGTGCTGCTGATTATGGTCGGGTGCTACGTCGGCTACTACGGCCTCTACGAAATCCGGCTGTTCCGTGCGAACGGTAACCCCGAGGATGCGGTCATCCTCGCGGCCGGCCGCCTGCAGGGTGCTCTGGCCGGTTGGGTGCATCAGCACGGCGGCTGGCCGTGGTTGGTGGCATTGGGCGCGGCGGTAATGGCCGCGGTTGTCGTTACGTGGGTCCGGCGCTTCTTGGTTAAGGCCAGCCGGTCTGACACCAGCAAGGCACCATAAATAGTTGCAAATGACACCATTATGGTGTCACCATGACGCCATGGACTTGCAGCCTTACGTGGACGCCGTTCGTCACGAGCTGAAATCGGTCGCGTCGGCCGGCGGCGAAACCGCGGCGGATCTGGCCGACCGGCTCAGTGCGCCGCTCGAATCGGCGCTGCGATTGGCACTGTTGGAAGCTTTGTCGGCCGCAGCCGAAGAGATCACCGGCGAGCTGGCACCCGGGTCTGTCGAAGTTCGGCTGCGCGGTCGCGATCCGGAGTTCATCGTCAGCGGGCCACCCGTCGAGCAGGCATTCGACCAAGCCGAGGAAAACGCCGTCATCTCCCGATACGACGACGACGGCGGCACCTGGCGGGTCACGCTACGGCTGCCGGAGGGACTGCGGGCCGCTGTCGAGGGCGCCGCTCGCCGAGACGGCGCCTCGCTCAACAGCTGGCTGGTGCGGGCCGCCGCCGCGGCCAGCCACTCAGCAGGTTACGGCGTCGACGACGCAGTGCCCGGCCGCTTCACCCACCGCAATGCTCACCGCCTCACCGGCTGGGCGCGCTGAGACAACTCGCGCTGAGACAACTAGGAGAAACCGAGATGCAGACATTTACCACCCTCGAACCGATCAGTGTGCGGATCGAAGCCGGCGGGGGATCGGTTCGCCTGCTCGCGACCGACCGCGCCGACACTGTCGTGCAGGTACGCCCGCACGACGAATCACAAAGCTCCGACGTCTGGGCGGCCGAGCACGTTCGCGTGGACTTCCACGACGGCAGGCTGGTGGTTTCGGGTCCGAAGCGCAGCGTGCCCCGCTTCCGGAGCGGGGCCACCGATATCGAGGTCGCGCTGCCCTCCCGGTCCCGGGTCTACGCGACACTGGCATCGGCGGATCTGCGCGCCGAAGGTGAATTCGCGGAGGTCCGGGTCGGCGCGGCCAGTGGCGACGTCGAAGTCGACGTCGTGACTGGAAAAGTCAAGGCCACCAACGCATCCGGGTCGATCACCGTTCACACGGTCGCTGGGTACGCTTCGATCGCTACGGCCTCGGGTTCGGTGCGGGTGGACAACCTGGAGGGCGACCTGAAATTCAAGGCCGCCAGCGGATCGCTTTCCGTCGACACGTTGCGGGGCAACATCAAGTCGCGCACCGCATCCGGATCGGTAATCGTCGAAGCGGCCGTTCGGGGGAGCGTGTCCGCACACACCAGCAGCGGTGAAGTCGCCATCGGGATCCCAGCAGGGACCGCCGTCCGGTTCGACATCAGCACCGGTTCCGGCGTCGTCACCAACCGGTTGCAGTCCACAGACGGTCCCGAGCCCGACGACGAAACTCTCGTCCTACAGGTGCGCAGCGGTTCCGGTGACGTCCATATCCACCGAGATCCAGCCGGTGAGCTGGTCGCGCAGGCGGCTACCTGAGCCAGCCGCGCCGACGGCCCCAGATGTCGCGCACCAGAATGAACAGGGTGAGCGCGGCGAATCCGATGACGAAAAGATCCTCGACGTGCCCGACGTGGTTGCCGCGCAGGAACGCCAGCAACAGGACGAAGATGATCAAACCCACGGAATGCCAAGTGCGGTAGTTGATCCGGCTCCACCCCCACCGTGCGGATGGCACCTCGGCCTCGTCGACGCCGGTGAACGGTTCCACCTCAGTACTGGCCACGGCGATCCCTCCGGTTGGACTGGACTCAGACTCATCACATTCTGACACAGGGCAGACCTGCCCGTGGGCAGGTCTGCTCCCGTTCGATCGCGCCGAGTGAGCCCAGCTGAAATCGGTGCTACGCGGGCGGCATCATCACTGTGTCGATCATGTACACCGTCGCGTTTGCGGTGGTCACTCCGCCGCAAACCACGCCTGCATTCCCGACCCGAAGGCTGTTGCCCTGGCCGGTCACGTTCACGTTGCCGCCTTGCAGTGTCTTGTGCGAACCGATGACCCTGGCCGGGCTCGCCTGCCCACTGACCACGTGATAGGTCAGGATGTTGTTGAGCATCGGAGCATCAGTCTTGAGCTGCTCAATGGTGGCCGGCGCCAGCTTGGCGAACGCGGCGTCGGTCGGCGCGAACACCGTGTACTGACCGCTGTTGAGCGTCTCGACCAGATTGACCTGCGGGTTGAGTTGACCGGACAGCGCCGAGGTCAAGGTGGTGAGCATCGGGTTGTTCGCCGCGGCCTCCGTGACGGGGACCATCGACATGCCCTGCACCGACGCGGGACCGGTGGGATTGGCAGCCGCATAATCCGAACAGCCCGGGCCCACCAGATCGGCGGCCGATGCGGCCGGGGCGATAAGCACGCCGCATGCCATCAGCGCGGCCGCAACGCCGGTTGCCGCCATCGTGTTTTTTGCTTTCATCGTCTTTTCGCTCCTTATTGAGTTCCGAGCTGGCAAACGCCGTCTCGTCTTCGATCCCGATACGTTGAATTCGGAGCGGACCCGATTTTGGATGGGTGTCAGCCGTAAGTGAACGAAAAGACCTGCAAGCCCTTGCTGGGTCGTACCTCGATGGTTGCCGACGATTGCGCCGCATCGGCAACGATCTGATGGGAGGTTGGCGGGCCGTTGATCTGCATGGTGGTGGGTTTGCCGTCACGCAGCACCGTGAGGGTGCCGGTGCCGCCGACGACCACGAAGATGTCCTTGGCGTGGTAGTTGAGCTTGATGGCCGAGCCGTCACCGCCGGCCGTCGCGCCCTGATAGTCCAGTGACCATGGGCCAGTCAGGGCGAAGCTGTCGGGAGCCAACGACGGCGGATAACTGAACGTCGCCGACCCTTCGTCGTATTCGCCGCGACCGCCGTAGTTGGTGGCCTTGCCGACGGCGAAGTAGGTCTCGGCCGTGGTGGAGGATTTCGGGGTGAGGTCGGGAGCGCCTACCTGCCCGGGCAGTTTGACGCCGGGTTTTGCCTCGGTGAGTAGCTGTCGGATCAGCTGCTCGGTGCCGTTGTAGTCGCCTTCGCCGAATTTCGTGTGCCGCACGGTGCCGTTGGCATCGATGAGGTACTCGGCGGGCCAGTAACTGTTGCGGTAGTTCGTCCAGGTGGAGAAGTTGTTGTCCAGTGCAATCGGATATTTGATGCCCAGGTCAGCCGCACCTTTGGCAACGTTTTCCGGCACTTTCTCGAACGCGTATTCGGGAGTGTGCACGCCGATGACTTCCAGACCGCTGTCCTTGTACGCCTGATACCAGCCCACGACGTGCGGGATGGCCCGCTGGCAGTTGATGCAGGAATAGGCCCAGAAGTCGATCAGTACCACCTTGCCGCGCAACGCATTCAACGTGATCGGCTGGCCGCCGGGTGTGTTCAACCAGCCGACGATGCCTTTGAGATCTGGTGCGGTACCGCAACTTTGCAGCCGGGATGCTCCGTTGTTGCAATTCGACAGCTGCGCGTTCTGGTCGTTGACGATACCGCCCAGCCGCTGGCGGACCTGCTCAGAGCCGTCGACTTTTTCTTGCAGCGATGCGGTGTAGTCGGGAATGGCGCGTTGCAGCACGGCCGGAAGGTCGAACACCAGCGCGACCGCAAGCAGTATTGTCACTATTCCCGCACCGATCCGGATTTCGCGCTGGCGGCGCCGGAATGCATTGACCCGCTGAGCCATTCGTTGTCCGGCAAGTGCGAAAAACAGCAGCGGTAACGCGGCACCCACCGCGAACGCGGCGGTGAGCACGACGGTGCCCACGCCGATCTGCGCGGTGGCGCCGGCCACGACGATCGCGGCCAGCACCGGACCGGCGCACGGCACGTAGAGCACTCCCAGCGCCAGGCCGAGCCCGAAACCGTTGCCGCGAGTGGCTATTTGCTTCTGCGGGATACGCGAGAACGGCCGCTCGAGCAGCTGTTCGAAACGCGGGAAGATCAGGCCGACACCGATCGCCACCAACGCAACCAGCGCGATCCAGCGGATGGCGTCCTGCGGCAGGTGTAGCGCAGACAGCAACGCCGAGCCGAGCAGGGTGACCACACTGAAGCTGAGCACCAAGCCGCCGATCACCCGGTAGGGGCGCGACCTCGCCGAGCGGGTCGGTTTGAGCTTGACCGCCACAGGGCCCTCGGATTGCGTTGGCGCTGCTGGCTCCGGCTCTGGCGAAGTCGCGTCCTCGGGGGCAGACGGTGCGGTGTCCTGCGCACCAGAAAAGAAGATCACCGGCAGGACCGGCAGAATGCAAGGCGATATTCCGGTGATGAGGCCGCCAAGGAAGCCGACCAGCGCGAGGGTCCACATATCTGCTCTTCGTAACGGCGCCCCGTCCGGATTGGTTCATCAAAAAGACGAAGCCTTCAAAAAAGACGAAGCCTTCAAAAAGCGGAAGCCTTCGAAAAGATGAAGCCTTCGAAAAGACGAAGGCAGCCCACTGGAGTGGGCTGCCTTGACCTTGACGGCGAGGGCATTACTGAGGCGGCATCAGCACCGTGTCGATCATGTACACCGTTGCGTTGGCGGTGTGCACCCCTCCGCACACCAATCCCGCGGCGTTGACCTTGAGGTCGTTGCCGCCGCCCGTCACCGTCACGTCTGCACCCTGCAGGGTCTTATGGGTCCCGTCGACCTTGGCGGGACTCGCCTGACCATTGACCACGTGGTAGGTCAGGATGCTGTTCAGCAGCTTGGAGTCGGTTTTCAGCTGGTCAAGGGTGGCCTGCGGCAGCTTCGCGAAAGCGTCATTGGTCGGCGCGAACACCGTGTACTGGCCACTGTTGAGGGTGTCGACGAGGTTCACTTGCGGGTTGAGCTTGCCGGACAACGCCGAGGTCAACGTGGTCAGCATCGGGTTGTTGGAGGCCGCGGTCGCCACCGGGTCCTGCGACATGCCGGCTACCGATCCGGGACCCGTGGGGTTCTGCGCAGCGTATTCTGAGCAGCCGGGACCGATCAGGTCCGCCGCCGGATCCGCCTTCGTCGACGGCGCCGCGCTGCCGGGTGGTGCCGAGGCGCTCATCGCGGGAGCGGACGCGGAACTGCTGCTGCCCTCCGCCGCGGGCTTGTTGCTCGAACATCCCGAGAAACCCGCGATCGCGACGGCCGCCAGCGCCGCTGCTGCGAAAGTCTTGGCTTGTCTGTTCATCTCGTGTCAATTCCTTTACTGCAGAATGCTTTTGAGACGACGTCCGCCGCCCCCCGGTGGGTCTTGCAATCAGTCATTCGGAGTGAGTGCCGTCACGGATGGGTCTGAGTCGAAGAAGCTCACTAAGACATGGCCCGCCGTGACGTAACCAAGCGGCACAATGGGGAGGTGACGATTTCCGACGACGGGCAGGCCGAACGCCGGCTGCGGGTGCTGGTGCTGGGCAGCACTGGTTCGATCGGCACCCAGGCATTGGAGGTCATCGCCGCCAACCCGGACCGCTTCGAGGTCGTCGGACTAGCCGCGGGCGGCAACAACCTCGACACGCTGCTGCAGCAACGCGCAGCGACCGGGGTGACCAATATCGCCGTCGCCGACGCCGCTGCCGCCGAACGGGCCGGTAACGTCCCTTTTTGCGGGCCCGATGCAGTCACGAGGTTGGTCCAGGAGACCGAGGCCGACGTCGTACTCAACGCGCTGGTCGGGGCGCTTGGTCTGCGGCCGACGCTGGCCGCGCTGGAATCGGGCGCCCGGCTGGCCCTGGCCAATAAGGAGTCGCTGGTCGCCGGCGGACCCTTGGTGCTGCGGGCAGCGCGGCCCGGCCAGATCGTCCCGGTCGACTCCGAGCACTCGGCGCTGGCACAGTGCCTGCGCGGCGGTACCCCCGACGAGGTCGCCAAAATGGTGCTGACCGCCTCCGGCGGACCGTTCCGGGGCTGGTCCGCCGCCGACCTCGAGCACGTCACCCCCGAACAGGCCGGCGCGCACCCAACCTGGTCGATGGGTCCCATGAACACGCTGAATTCGGCGTCGCTGGTCAACAAGGGGCTCGAACTCATCGAAACCCACCTGTTGTTCGGTATCGCGTACGATCGCATCGAGGTCGTCGTGCACCCGCAGTCAATTATTCACTCAATGGTGACCTTCATCGACGGGTCGACCATCGCCCAGGCCAGTCCGCCGGACATGAAGCTGCCGATTTCGCTCGCGTTGGGCTGGCCGCGGCGGGTGCCCGGTGCGGCTGCCTACTGTGACTTCAGCAAGGCTTCTACCTGGGAGTTTGAGCCCCTGAACGCAGACGTTTTCCCCGCGGTCGAGCTGGCTCGGCGTGCCGGAGAGGTCGGAGGCGCCATGACGGCGGTATACAACGCCGCGAACGAAGAAGCGGCGGAAGCCTTTCTCAACGGCCGCATTCAATTCCCGTCGCTCGTTGCCACCATCGCCGACGTGTTGCACGCTGCGGACCAATGGGCCGCTGAACCCGCTACCGTGGATGACGTACTCGAGGCGCAGCGCTGGGCCCGTGAGCGAGCGCAGCGCGCAATCGCGGCAGCAAGCTCGGCACCGGTGTCGGTCAGAGTCTCCGGCTTGGCGTGAGAAAGGTCGTAACAGACTGATGATGTTCGTTGTCGGCATTGTGCTGTTCGCACTCGCCATCCTCATCTCCGTTGCGCTGCACGAGTGCGGCCACATGTGGGCCGCCCGGGCCACCGGCATGAAGGTGCGTCGCTACTTCGTCGGGTTCGGTCCCACGTTGTGGTCCACCCGGCGCGGTGAAACCCAATACGGCGTCAAGGCCATTCCGGCGGGCGGCTTCTGCGACATCGCCGGCATGACGCCGGTCGAGGATCTCGCGCCCGACGAGGAAGACCGCGCGATGTACAAGCAGTTGACCTGGAAGCGGGTCGCGGTGCTGTTCGCCGGACCGGGCATGAACTTCGTCATCTGCCTGGTGCTGCTCTACGCGATCGCGTTGATCTGGGGCCTGCCGAATCTGCACCCGTCCGACAAGGCCATCGTCGGCGAAACCGGCTGCGTCGCCCAGGAAAGTACCCAGGGCAAGCTGGACAAGTGCAACGGTCAGGGTCCCGCGGCACTCGCCGGAATCCGGGTCGGTGACGTCGTCGTCAAGGTGGGCGACACGCCGGTGTCCACCTTCGAGCAGATGGCAACGGCGGTACGCAAGCTGCACGGCACCGTTCCGGTCGTCGTGCAGCGCGACGGCAAAACTATCACCACCAACGTCAACATCGAGAGCACCCGGCGCTACATCCCGGGCGGCCAGGGCAACCAACTCGAGCCCGCCACCGTCGGTGCCATGGGGGTAGGGGCGCCTCGCAACGAGCCCACGCAGTACAACGTGCTGACGGCCGTGCCGGGCACGGTCGCCTTCGCCGGTCAGCTGACCGTCGAGGTCGGCAAATCGCTGGTCGCCATCCCGACCAAGGTCGGCGCTCTGTTCCACGCGATCGGTGGCGGACAGCGTGACCCGCAGACGCCGATGAGCGTGGTCGGTGCCAGCATCATCGGAGGCGACACCGTCGACCACGGGCTGTGGGTGGCGTTCTGGTTCTTCCTGGCCCAGCTGAACCTCATCCTGGGGGCCATCAACCTGCTGCCGTTGCTGCCGTTCGACGGCGGCCACATTGCTGTCGCGGTGTTCGAGAAACTGCGCAACATGTTCCGCTCGACGCGGGGCAAGGTGGCTGCCGCGCCGGTGAACTACCTCAAGCTCATGCCGGCGACGTACGTCGTTCTGATTTTCGTAGTCGGGTACATGCTGTTGACCGTCACCGCTGACCTGGTCAACCCCATCCGGCTCTTCCAATAGAGAGAGAAGGCGAAATCAAGTGACCGTTGGCTTGGGCCTGCCGAAGCCCCCGGCGCCCACGCTGGCTCCCCGCCGCACCACACGTCAGCTGATGGTCCGCGACGTCGGGGTAGGCAGCGACTATCCCATTGCGGTGCAATCGATGTGCACCACCAAAACCCATGACGTGAACGCGACCCTGCAGCAGATCGCCGAGCTGACCACGACCGGCTGCGACATCGTCAGAGTGGCCTGCCCTCGTCAGGAGGACGCCGACGCACTGGCCGAGATCGCCCGGCACAGCCAGATCCCGGTCATCGCCGACATCCACTTCCAGCCGAAATACATCTTCGCCGCCATCGACGCCGGATGCGCCGCGGTCCGGGTTAATCCTGGCAACATCAAGGAGTTCGACGGCCGGGTCGGCGAGGTCGCCAAGGCTGCCGGCGCCGCCGGAATCCCGATCCGCATCGGCGTCAATGCCGGCTCCCTGGACAAGCGGTTCATGGAGAAGTACGGCAAGGCCACGCCCGAGGCGTTGGTCGAGTCGGCATTGTGGGAGGCATCGCTGTTCGAGGAGCACGGCTTCGGCGACATCAAGATCAGCGTCAAGCACAACGACCCGGTCGTCATGGTCGCAGCCTACGAACAGCTGGCCGCCCAATGTGACTACCCGCTGCACCTGGGCGTCACCGAGGCCGGTCCGGCATTCCAGGGCACCATCAAGTCCGCTGTCGCCTTCGGTGCCCTGCTGTCCAAGGGCATCGGTGACACCATCCGGGTGTCGTTGTCGGCTCCCCCGGTCGAGGAAGTCAAGGTCGGCAATCAGATTCTCGAGTCCCTGAATCTGCGGCCTCGCGGACTCGAGATCGTCTCGTGCCCGTCGTGCGGTCGCGCCCAGGTCGACGTCTACACGCTGGCCAACGCGGTGAGCGCCGGTCTGGATGGTCTGGATGTGCCGTTGCGGGTGGCGGTGATGGGATGTGTGGTCAATGGGCCCGGGGAGGCCCGCGAAGCTGACCTCGGTGTTGCCTCGGGTAACGGCAAGGGTCAGATTTTCGTGAAGGGCGAAGTGATCAAGACGGTGCCCGAGTCCCAGATCGTCGAGACGTTGATCGAGGAAGCCATGCGGCTCGCGGAGCAGATGGGTTCGGACATAGACATAACCGAGGATTCCGGGACGGCGGCCAGCGGTTCGCCTATTGTGACCGTAAGCTGATAAGGGCCTAGCTCACTGGCCCCAGGTTCGCAGCAAAGAGAGTTTTGAGATGTCGGCTCCGCCCATCTTGCGCCTTGTCGGCGAGCGACGGGTCTCCGTGGTGCGTGATGCGGCCTCCGTGTGGCGGGTGCTGGGCGAGAATCCCGTCGAATCGTGCATGGTCGCCGCGCGCGTTGCCGACTACGGCGTCGAGCCCAATTCGATTGGCGGAGAACTGTGGACGCGAGGCGGCGCGGACGAGTCGCTGTGCTTCGCCGGTGCCAATCTCATTCCCCTGCGCGGCAATTTGATCGACCTGAACGCCTTCGCTGACGAGGCGAAGAGTACGGCGCGGCGGTGTTCGTCGCTGGTCGGCAGGTCCGACTTGGTACTGCCCATGTGGCGACGGCTCGAGCCGGCCTGGGGGCCGGCGCGTGACGTGCGCGATGACCAACCGCTGATGGCACTGAACTCCCATCCAGGCTGCACACTCGACACCGAGGTACGGCAGGTGCGGCCCGAGGAACTGGACGCCTACCTGGTGGCCGCCGTGGACATGTTCATCGGTGAGGTCGGCGTGGACCCGCGACTCGGCGACGGCGGCCGTGGCTATCGCCGCCGGGTGGCCAGCCTGATCGCGGCCGGACGGGCCTGGGCGCGCTTCGAGCACGGGCAGGTCGTCTTCAAGGCCGAGGTCGGCTCCCAGTCTCCGGCGGTCGGACAGATCCAGGGGGTCTGGGTTCACCCCGAAATGCGCGGACGGGGACTGGGCACCGCCGGCACCGCAACGCTCGCCGCCATCATCGTCGGTAGCGGGCGCATCGCCAGCTTGTACGTGAACAACTTCAACACGGTGGCTCGCGCCGCCTATACCCGCATTGGTTTCAAAGAAATCGGCACTTTCGCCACCGTCCTGCTGGATTAGCCCGAAGCTTCCCTCGGGGACCACCCGCGCACGCATAACGGTCCGGTATCGGTGTGTCTGCGGAGATGTGACCGCATCAGTCTTAACATCAGCATCGATGGTCACTAGAGCAACGTTAGCCTCAAGAGCAACACTGGCATCATCTGTCGCATGCCTGTTGGTGATGGTCCTCGCGCTGCCCGCCTGCACGCCGAAGCCTGAAGGTCCCGGCCCCGCCGCCGAGAAGTTCCTGGCCGCGTTGTCCATCGGCGACACCGCGACGGCCGCGCAGCTCAGCGACGATCCCAACGAGGCCCGCGAAGCGCTGAACGCGGCCTGGGCCGGCCTGCAAGCCACCCACCTCGACGCGCAGGTGCTGAGCTCGAAGTATGCCGAGGACATGGGCACGGTTGTGTACCGCTTCACCTGGCATCTACCCAAGAACCGGACGTGGAGCTACGACGGTCAGCTGAAGATGGCCCGCGACGAAGGGCACTGGCAGGTTCGCTGGACGACCACCGGGCTGCATCCCAAACTGGGGGAGCACCAGACCTTCGCGCTGCGCTCCGAGCAGCCCCGGCGCGCGTCGGTCAATGAGCTCGGCGGCTCCGATGTGCTGGCGCCGGGCTACCTGTACCACTACGCCCTGGACGCCGGGCAGGCCGGGCCGGGCCTGATCGGGACCGCGCACGCGTTGGTGGACGCCCTACACCCCTTTAATGAGACGCTCAACGACCCGCAACTGCTCGCCGAAATGGCCAGTTCGACCAACCACCCGATCGATCTGGTCACGCTGCTTCCCGACGACAGCAACCGGGTCTTCCCGGCGATCGGAACCCTGCCCGGTGTCGTGATCACACCCCAGGCCGAGCTGCTGGCCACCGATCCCCACTTCGCACCGGCGGTCGTGGCGGAAGTGAAGAAGGCGGTGGTCGACCAACTCGACGGCCAGGCGGGATGGCGGGTCGTCAGTACCAACCAGAACGGCGTCGACGTCGCCGTACTGCACGAGGTCGAGGGTGCGCCGGCGCCGTCCGTGTCGATCACGCTGGACCGGGCCGTGCAGAACGCCGCTCAGCATGCGGTCGACACCCGCGGCGGCAAAGCGATGTTGGTGGTGATCAAGCCGTCGACCGGCGAGATCCTGGCGATCGCGCAGAACGAGGGCGCCAACACCGAGGGCATGCTGGCGACCACCGGCCTGTACCCGCCTGGGTCGACTTTCAAGATGGTCACCGCCGGCGCCGCCGTCGACCGCGACATGGCAACGCCCAACACGATGCTGGGCTGCCCGGGACACATCGACATCGGCCATCGCACCATCCCCAACTACGGCGGTTTCGACCTCGGCGTGGTGCCGATGTCGCGTGCTTTCGCCAGTTCCTGCAACACGACGTTCGCCGAGCTCAGCGCCAGGTTGCCGCCACGCGGTCTCACCCAGGCCGCCACCCGCTACGGCATCGGGCTGGACTACCAGGTTGAGGGCATCACCACGGTGACGGGTTCGGTGCCGCCGACCGTGGACCTGACCGAGCGCACCGAGGACGGCTTCGGCCAGGGCCGAGTGCTGGCCAGCCCGTTCGGCATGGCCCTGGTGGCCGCCACCGTCGCGGCCGGCAAGACTCCGGTTCCGCAGTTGATCGCTGGCCGGCCGACAACGGTCGCGGGCGACAACACACCGATCAGCCCGAAGATGGTCGACGCGCTACGGCCGATGATGCGGCTGGTGGTGACCAACGGCACCGCCAAGGAGATCGCGGGCTGTGGAGAGATCTACGCCAAGACCGGTGAGGCCGAATTCGCGGGCGGTTCCCATTCCTGGTTCGCCGGGTATCGCGGCGACTTGGCGTTCGCGGCGCTGATCGTCGGCGGCG
>JAVROG010000537.1:0-21174 GCA_032162865.1 Mycobacterium sp.
CCCTGGCACGGGCGATCGCCGAGCGGTTGCGGACGATTGAGGCATTGCCGATTGACGACCAGCGGGCGGTATTGCCCACCCAGCCGATTGAGAAGGCACGCACTCTGGCGAACTATCTCGGGGCCAAAGCCGTGGGAACGATCCCGGTGCTGGGGGCTGATCAGGTGGTGGCCGCTCTGGGGGGCGGGTACGCAGCATTGCGCCCGGCCGTGCACCAGTTGGCCGGGCCCGACGTCGACAAGCTCAACGTCGAGTTGCCGTTTCCTTGCGTGTGGGTGGCGCCCTGGTCGCGCGCAGCCGGAGTGGGTCCGTTGCGGCATTCGTTGGTAGTCAATGTAATAACCGGCGATGAGCGGTTGATCGACGATCTGATCGCCGAGCCGACGGTGAGCAATGTGTACTGCGGCCGAAATCCCACCTACTGGGGAGCGCCGCGGGTCCCACATAACGGGTTTCTGGCGGACATCTTGATGACCAACAAGGGATTTATCCGGGACTGATTCGGTGCGACAAGCCAGCTGGTCTGCGCCGCCGTCGGCGGGAATCCGGGTGGCGATAACCAGTTGAATTTGCGCCTGTGCGGTGCCTCCCTCGATAGCCGTTGTGACCGTGGGTCACAATGGGGAAGATAGGTCGAACGCAATCGAGGGACGCAGCCGATGAATCTGGTATTGCAGGCGATTGATTCGGCTGCCAGCAGATTGGCGAACCCGGCGCGCGAATCCGATCCCGACAAACTGCGCAGCGCCGTTTCCGGCAAGACCGTGCTGGTCACCGGCGCGTCCTACGGAATCGGTGAAGCGACCGCGCGCAAGCTCGCCGCAGCCGGAGCGAGGGTGCTGATCGTGGCCCGCTCGGCGGAACGGCTCGACGACGTCGCGGCATCGATCAACACCGGCGGCGGCCAGGCGGTCGCCTACCCGACCGATCTCACCGACGAGGATGCCGTCAGCGGCCTGGCCAAACAGATCAACGAGAATCACGGACCGCTTGACATTCTGGTGAGCAACGCGGGCAAGTCGCTGCGTCGGTCACTGCACCAGCAGTACAACCGGCCGCATGATTTTCAGCGCACCATCGATATCAATTACCTCGGCCCGATCTGGTTGTTGCTCGGCTTGCTCCCGGCAATGCGGGAGAACGGCCGGGGTCACCTCATCAACGTCTCCAGTGTGGGCGTGCGAGTGGCTCCAGGCCCGCAGTGGGGCGCGTACCAGGCGTCCAAGGGGGCTTTCGATCGCTGGTTGCGCAGCGTGGCGCCGGAGCTGCATAGCGATGGCGTCGACGTTTCGACGATCTACTTCGCGCTGGTCCGTACCCGCATGATCGAGCCCACGCCGCTGTTGGGCAGGCTGCCGGGGTTGACCCCTGATGAGGCGGCCGACGCCGTCGCAAAGGTGATCATTGAGCGGCCCCGCACCAACGAGCCGCCCTGGGTGTGGCCGGCCGAGATTGCCTCGGTGTTGTTCGCCGGGCCGGCCGAACTTGCGGCCCGGCTGTGGCACCGCCGAATGGTCGCCGAATCCGCCGGCAATCGCCGTCAAGACACCGAGTTGGCCTGACGATCATGACTGACAGCGTGGTAGGTACGACGGCGTGCGCGGTGTTGTCGTCCGGGATACTCGGCCCGCCCAGCCCGGCCGCAGCACTGCGGCTCGCCCGCGAGGTCTACCGGGGTGGCACGAATCTCTCTACGGTGCTCGCGATCTCAGCGGCGCGGTGGCCCGACCGCACCGCGATCATCGACGACGACGGCGCACTGCGCTATCACGAGCTGCAGTCGATGACCGAATCACTTGCCGCCGCACTGCTTGACGCCGGTGTGGAGGCGGGACAGCCGGTCGGTGTCATGTGTCGCAACGGACGCAACTTCGTCACCGCAGTTTTCGCCACTGCGCTGGTGGGCGCCGATGTGGTGCTGGTGAACACGGAGTTTCGCACCGCCGCGCTGGCGGGCGCGCTAGGTGCACACCAGATCCGGACGATGTTCTGCGACGACGAATTCACCGATCAGATCAGCGAAACCGGTGAGCCGATACGGATCATCGACCCGCAGGCCGTCCAGGTGGCACCCGGCGGACCTCGGCCGGGGGTCGCGCCGTCGGGCCGAATGGTGCTGCTGACCTCGGGGACCACCGGAATTCCCAAAGGCGTGCCGCGGATACCCCGGATCAGTTCGGGGGTGGGCGTCAGCATGACAATCCTGGCGCGCACCCGACTGCGCGTCGGATCGCGAATTGCATTGGCGGCACCGATGTTTCACGGGTTGGGTTTCGGCATCCTGATGTTGGCCATGGGCCTGGGCGGTACGGTGCTGACCCGTCGCCGATTCGACGCAGAAGCCGCGCTCGCCCAGGCGTCGCTGCACCGCGCCGAGGCGATGAGCGCCGTGCCGATCATGCTGGCCCGCATGCTGGACCTGCCGCAGCGGGTAACGGCTCGAAACCCGTTGTCTTCCTTGAAGGTAGTGATATCCAGTGGTGACCGACTCGATCCCGGCCTGGCCCGGCGGTTCATGGATTCCTACGGCGATGTCCTTTACAACCTCTACGGATCCACTGAGGTCGGCATCGGTTCGCTGGCGACACCGGACGAACTCCGCCGGTTCCCGGAGACGGTGGGCAGGCCGGTGGCCGGATGCCCGATCCGCATCTTCAGCAGGAGTGGCCGACCTGTCGGACCCCGTGTCACCGGTCGCATTTTCGTCGGCGGCGGACTGGCTTCGGAGGGATACACCGGCGGGGGCGGTAAAGCCGTCATCGACCGCATGACCAGCACCGGCGACATGGGCTATCTCGACGAGGCCGGCCGACTGTACATCGTCGGCCGCGAAGACGACATGATCGTGTCCGGCGGCGAGAACGTCTACCCGCGCGCGCTGGAAAACGCTCTGGCCGGCCACCCAGATGTCGCCGACAACGCCGTCGTCGGCGTCGAGGACGAGCAGTTCGGCCGTAGGTTGGCGGCGTTCGTCGTGCTGCGACCGGACACCGACGCCGACGCGCCGGGGCTGCGGGAGTACTTGAAGGGCAGGGTTTCCCGGTTCGAGCAGCCCAGGGACATCAACATCGTCACCAGCATCCCGCGCAATCCGGCGGGCAAGGTCGTGCGCCGGGAACTGTCCGGCTAACCCTCCGCCGGCGGATCGGGCGCGACAGCGCCGACGGCCTTGGACAACCACTGCGGGGCCAGTACCGAGACCGCGGTAGTTCCAGCGGTGGCACCAATCACACCCGACCAGGCGACGGGCCCGAGCGGCGTGCATCCGAAAAACTGGCTGAGAATCGGTGTTTGGATGATCCCGACCAAGACGCCGGCACTGCCCAGCGCCGTTGCCACCACCAGCGGGCTGTGGCTGCGCGTCACCAGTGTCTGTGCCAGCTGCGTCGTCACCAGGGCCGTCAGGCCCATTGTGGACGTGCGCCTTTCGGTACCGGGAGTCCACCGCCCGATGGCCCAGGCGGTGGTGGCGCCGGCGGCGGTGATGACGCCGCGATTGATGATCTCACGCATCAGCGGCTCGTCGAGTGACGGCTTCGGCTGGGTCAGCACTTCGCGCTGACGCGTGCGGCGCGCCTCGTCTACCTCTTCCGCGGTAAGCCCCTCGTCCTCCTCGGGGTCGTCGTACTGCGAGGTGACGGCGACCGCGAGTGCCGGGAACATGTCGGTGAGCAGGTTCACCAGCAGCAACTGCCGGGTCCCCACCGGTGCCCGTCCGGTGCCCAACGCGGTCCCGATGATGGTGAACAAGACCTCGCCGACGTTGCCGCCGACCAGGATCGTCACCGCATCACGCACGCCGGCCCACATGTTGCGCCCCTCGACCAGCGCGTCCAGCAGCACGCTCAGGTCGTCGTCGGTCAGCACGATGTCGGCGGCGCCGCGCGCGGCAGAGGAACCGCGGCCACTGACCCCGATGCCCACGTCAGCCATCCGGATGGCAGCGGCGTCGTTGGCGCCATCGCCGACCATCGCGGTCACGCGCCCGCAGCGCTGCAGCGCGGCCACAATCTGCACTTTCTGCTCCGGGCTGACGCGGGCGAAGACCTGCACGTCGGCAGCCAGCTTGGCGTGCCCTTCCTCGTCGATGCTGGCGAGTTCGGCCCCGGTTACCACGCGCGCGTCCTCGGGCAAGCCCAATTGCCGGGCGATCGCCCGTGCGGTGACGGGGTGGTCGCCGGTGATCAGCACGACGTTGCGCTCGGCCTCTACCAGCGCCTCGATCAGCGGCCGCGACGATGCCCGCGCGGTGTCAGCCAAACCCACGTAACCGAGCAGGTCAAGGTCGTGCGCGGCGACGTCAATGGCGTCGGCGTCGGTGTCATCTTCTCCGGTGCCCAACTCCCAGGGACGCCCGGCGACGGCGAGTACGCGCAGCCCTTCCTCGGCGAGGCTGTGCACCAGGGACTCGGCGTGCTCCTGCTCGGCTCTTGAAGCTGCTTCTGAATCGGCAAATCGGCACCGCGGCAAAACCGTTTCGGGCGCGCCCTTGACCATGAGCATGGGCGTCGTGTCGGTGGTCTCGGCCCCGATCGACGCGGCATAGCCACGGCTGGATTCGAACGGCACCTCGGCGAGCACCGTCCACACCGAATCGCCTTCGCTGTTACGCGAATTCGCAGCCGTGATGATCGCTTCGTCGGTCGCGTGCGCGTGTCCTTCTCCGTTGTGCGGCTGCGTGGACGCGCGTGCCGCGTCCCGCAACACGGCGAGGGACCGCGGGTCGTCATCGCCGGGAAACGGTCCTTGCGGGTTAGTGTCCTTCGGCACGGAGCGCACGACGCGCAACCGGTTCTCGGTCAGCGTGCCGGTCTTGTCGAAACAAATGGTGTCGACCCGGCCCAGCGCCTCGATGGTGCGCGGCGAACGAACCAGTACCCCGCGGGCGGTTAGGCGTTGTGCGGCGGCGAGCTGGGACAAGGTGGCCACCAACGGCAGACCCTCCGGGACCGCGGCGACCGCGATCGCGACGCCGTCGGCCACGGCCATCCGCAGCGATGTGCCGCGCAGCAGGGTCAGACCGGTCACCGCTGCGCCACCGGCCAGCGTGAGCGGCAGCACCTTGCTGGTCAGCTCGCGCAGCCGGGCTTGCACACCGGCCGACGTCTCGACATTGGCGACCGCCGAAATCGCGCGTTGCGCAGCGGTGCCGACGCCGGTGGCCACGACGATGGCGCGCGCGCGTCCGGCGATGATCGTGCTGCCCTCGAATAGCATGGAGGACCGGTCCGGGTCGTTGACGGCGACGGGATCGACCTGCTTGTCGACCGGCAACGACTCCCCGGTGAGGAAGGACTCGTCGACCTCGAGGTCTTCGGCTACCAACAAGCGGGCATCGGCCGGCACCACTTCGGGCGCGGCCAGGTCGATGACATCGCCGGGCCGGAGCTTCTTGGCCGACACGGTGGCCGTGCGGGTGGCGTGCTGAGCGGCCTCCAATCGGCGCCGCGTCGTCGCCACCGCGGGTACCACTACCCGGCGCACCAGCTGATCCTGCTCGGCAAACAGCTCGGCCGCGGCCGCCTCGGCCCGCAGCCGTTGCACGCCACCGGTGAGGGCGTTGACCCCCATCACGCCCGCGACCAGCAACGCATCGACGTTGCTGCCGACAATCGCCGAGGCCGCGGCGCCCACCGCCAGGATCGGGGTCAGCGGATCGCCGAGCTCGACCCGGGTCGCCGCCGCCAGCCGCCCCAGCGTCTGGGCCGGGCCGCGCAGCGGCGCCACCAGCGGTTCGTAGGACAGATCGTCGAGTCGGCGTCGCCAGGTGGAGGTGGCCGACTCCACGGCCAACGGGCGCTTGCCGCCAGCCAGCCGCGAGTACACGATCTCGGGGTCCAGCGCATGCCAGGCGGTCAGCGGTTGCGGGGTGGGATCGGGCAGCCGGAGCACCCTGGAGGCCGACCAGTACCCGGACAGCACCGCGGTGGTGCCGGCGGTGTTCACCGGGTTGAGGAAGCGCCGGATCGTCGGATTGGCGGACCGGCCGTCCTCGCCGGTGACCAGTAACAGTCCGGCCAGGGTGGTACCGCCCTGGGCCAGATGCACCGAGGATTCGCTGGTGGCACGGGCGACCGGGAGCGCCGAGAGGATCCGCACCGCGGCGGCCAGATCGGTTCCGGTGATGATGTCTGCGGTCCACGGTGTGGCAGCGCGCGGATCGTCGAGGGCGACGCCGACGTCGGCGATGGCTAGCGCGGCCAACGTGTCGGTGGACGCGAAATCGCGGTGCAGCGCGGTGACCAGCAGCACCGGTCCGCGATCGGCGCGTAGCTCGCGAACCAACCTCAACAGCGGCGTACCGGGCGGATGCGTCGAACCAACGCTGGCCGACAGATCTTCGGTGCCGGCCACATGGCGCAGGACCACTCGCGCACCGGTGCGGTGCGCGGTCTGCAGCAACGGGATCGCGAAAGGATCGACTTCCCATCCGACGTCGACGCTGCCGACCCGGTCCCCGTCGTTGATCAGGTCGGCGTGTTCCAGACCTTGTGCCGGCGTCGCCGAGGACCCTTGCGGTCGAATCCATTTCAGCCGCGCGCCGATGGCCGGCAGTTCATCGGGGTCGGGTTCGGGCGCCTCCTCGCCGTGCAACAACGCGTCGGCCACTTCATAGACGCGGTCGTCGTCCCAACCGGGTTCGTCGCCCTGTGCATGCAAAACGGCGCGGTGGTCACCGCGCAGTGCGGCGCCGTCGATGACTACCACCTTCACTCGGTCCAGGCGGCGCAGCGCACCGGGGTCGAGCAGCAGCAAGCCCGCATTCGCCAGGCCGCGGCCGAGCGTCGTCGCGAATGCCTCCCGGCCCAGATGCGCGGCCTTCGGCACCCCGGCCAAAATCGCCTCGGCGGCCTCGGCGGCACCTCCGCCGGCGAACAATGCGCCTGCCGCGGCAATCAGCGAGCCACTCGCGGCTTGGGCCCCGTACTCCTCGATCGGGCCCTTCATCGAGCCCTTGCCGTGGTCGATCGCCGAATCGATAGCACCGTCGACGACGACGTGGGAGGCCTCGCCCGCGGCCGCCGCGGCATAGTTGTGCCGGGGCGTCTGCTCGGCCTGCGCCGAGGACAGGATCGGGACCACCGGCGCTTGCGGCCGGGCGGGTGAGGCGAGCTCGGGCTCCCGTTCGCGCCACCTTTGCCGGTGCGCCGCGGCCTCGGAGAGCTGCAGACTACGTTGCGCCAGGTCCAGCAGCGGGGTGCCCACCGACTGGCTCAGCCCGTACGCCAGCGCCGTCGAACCACTGAGCGCAATGTCGGTGCCGACGCGACCGAGCCGGGACTCCAGGACGGCGACCACCCGTGGTTGATAGTTGATCAGCGCCGCCGCCGCACGTGCGCTGCGAGGTGCCATCGGAAGCCGGGTGAACCAGCCGGTGACTGCGGCACCGACTGCTACGACGTCCATCGCGGCCGCGGTAAGCGGCACCAGAATCGCCAACGGGTTGCCCGGATCCGCGAAGGGCGCGGCCTGGGGCGACGAGTCCTTGCCCGATGCGGTGAGATCGGAGGCCACCGCGGTGACGGTGTCGCGCACTTCGTCCAGCACGTCGTCGACGCCGGCATCCTCGGCGATCTCGATGACCAGCCGGCCCAGCGAGCCCTCGATATGCGCCTTGGCCACGCCCGGGATTCGGCGAATGGGTTCCTCCACTACCGCCGCGTACTCGTGCCAGCGGGGGAACGGCAGCAGCGGGTCCAGGTCCAGGTGCACTCGTCGCCCGCTCTGCCAACGCACCGGCGGAGTGACGCTCTCGGGGGCGCCACCAGCGGATCCGTTCAGCCCAATCGCCCGGCCGGTGGTGTGTGCGACCGTCTGAACTACCGGACCGACCAGCTCCGTCACGGGGCTCGTCAGGGTCTGCACCGCACCGGCCGCGCCAGCGGCGCCCTGCATGCCGGCGCGCACGACCTGTGTCGCCCCTCCGGTGAGAGTGCCGACGATGTCGGCCACACCCGGAATCTTCATTCATCACCCTTCGACTGCGTCTCCGCGCCAATCCTCCCGTCGGCTCGAAGACCTGTCCACACGTCCCCGCGGATTGCGGCGGAGAAACCACCGCATACCGGGGCCTACGGGGCCTACCGTGTGGAAGGCAACCCGAAGGCAGCGAACAAAGTCGGATCGAGAAAGACGGTCATCACAGCGATCCCAGCAACCCCAGCCCGGTTAAGGCATGTCAGGACCTGGATGGAATGGGCTTCCATGATGTTATCCGCGTTGCGGCGATACTCGGCGACAGCTGGCTGTGAATTGGCTGCGGTTGGGACCATCACGACGTCGCCGGGTTCGGCGAATGCCCGCGCGGAAAGGAAACGCAGCACCGCGTCTCGGCCGGTGAACCAGACCGGCATCGGTGGCATCTCCAGCTTGATGTCGTCCTGCAGCAGTGCGGTGAGAGCCGCCATGTCGGCGTTTTCGAAGGCGGCGCAGTAGCGGTCGAGCAATTCTCGGCGTTCGGCCTCGTCAGGCTCGCCGATGTCGTCTTCCTCGGGGGCCACCTCAGCGAGACGGGCCCGGGCGCGCTGCAGTGAGCTGTTGATCGCGGCGGGAGTGGTCTGCAGAAGTTCGGCGACTTCGGCGGCGCTGAACTGCACGACGTCACGCAGGATCAACACGGCCCGCTGCCGCGCTGGTAGCTCCTGCAGCGCCGTCATCACCGCCAGCCGGACGCTATGCCGCGTGGCGAGGGCGTCTTCGGGCGTCGCGAACATATAGGCATCGGGGATGGGCTCCAGCCACTCGTAGGAGCTATCGACGTCCAAGCCGTCCCGGTTGCCCGAATGTCCGAAGGCTTCGGTGGCGGGTGCGCCCACACCCGCCGGCAGCACCCGGCGAGCGCGATTTTCCAGCGCGCGCAGACATGCCGTGGTCGCGATGCGGTACAGCCAGGTGCGTAACGCCGCGCGTTCCTCGAACGCCGGATAGCCCCGCCAGCCGCGCAGATAAGTCTCTTGGACCAAGTCTTCGGCGTCGTGCACCGAACCGAGCATTCGGTAACAGTGCGCGATCAGCTCGGCGCGAAACGGCGCCGCCTCTTCGATGAACTCGTCTTGGACCGGCACTTGGTACTCCTCTCGCTCCTATTCATGTAGATACCTCCAGCGGCCAAAAGTCATCGCCGACCTGGCCAGCGATGAATCTCAGCCGCGAGACGTATCTGCATTAAGGACCACACCGAAACGTCGAAAGTGAGTACGAAAGTGGATACAACAGTGAACCAGCATCTGCTGAACGAGGGCTTGTCCTCTCACGACCTTGTCGGATCGACGGCGATCGTCACCGGGGCCGGCCGCGGCTTTGGCCGGGCCATCGCGTCGGTGCTGTGCGGCGCCGGGGTCCACGTCGTCGGCATCGCGCGCACCCGCGCTGAGCTCGAGGCGGTGCGCGACGAGCTGGGTAACACCTTCACCGCGGTGGTTGCCGACGCCGCACTTCCAGTGACGGCCAGCCGGTTGATCGACGAATACCGGCCGCGGACGATCGTGCTGGCAGCCGGGTTGGCTCCGCCGATGATCCCGTTGCCGGACCAGACCTGGGAGACCTTCAGCGCGAACTGGAATGTCGATGTTGCGCAGGCGTTTCACTGGATCCGCTATGCGCTGCAGCGCCCGCTTGCGCCCGGCAGCTCGGTGATCGCGATATCCAGCGGCGCCGCGGTTAACGGTTCGCCGCTCAGCGGCGGCTACGCAGGCGCCAAGGCCACCGTGCGGTTCATCAGCAGCTACGCCGCCGACGAGTCGAAGCGGGCGGGGTTGGGGATCAGCTTTACCTCGGTACTCCCGCGGCTGACTCCGGCAACCGACCTGGGCGCAGTGGCGGTGGCGGCCTATGCCGAGCGCAGCGGTGTCGGTGTCGATGCCTTCGTGCAGTCCTCTGGGCCCGTGCTGACTACCGAACAGGTCGGCCGCTCGGTCCTGGAGATCGCCGGCGGCGATCGGCGCAACGGCGACGCATACCTGCTCGCGGCGGCGGGCCTATCGCCGTTGCACTGAATGGGTAGATGAAAACCAGAAACGAGAAAGGTCGCGTAAACGATGAAAACACCCCCGATCGTGTCGGCGCAGGAATGGGAAGCTGCGCACCAGCAACTGCTCGTCAAGGAAAAGGAGCTGACCCGCGCACGTGATGCGCTGGCCGCCGAGCGGCGTCGGATGCCATGGCTTGCCGTAGACAAGGCGTACGAATTCGAGGGGCCCGACGGCAAAGTGGACCTGCTCGGCCTCTTTCAGGGCCGGCGGCAGCTGATCGTCTACCGCGCCTTCTTCGAGCCGGGCGTGCACGGCTGGCCGGATCACGCCTGCCCAGGCTGCTCCATGGTCGGCGATCAGGTCAGCCACTTGGCCCATCTGAACGCCCGCGACACCACGCTGGTGTTCGCCTCGCCCGCGCCGCAGTCCGACATCGAGCGGCTCAAGGACAGGATGGGCTGGGACATGCCTTACTACACGATCACCGACAGTTTCGATGCCGACTTCGGCGTCGACGAATGGCACGGCACCAACGCGTTCATCCATGACGGCGATCGGGTGTTTCGCACGTACTTCATCAACAACCGCGGCGACGAGGCCCTCGGGTCCGTGTGGAGCTACCTGGACATGACGGCGCTCGGACGCCAGGAGGACTGGGAGGACTCACCGGAGGGCTACCCGCAGAGTGCGCCGTACGAGTGGTGGGCCTGGCACGACGCCTACCCCGAACACGTGCCATCGCGCTGGTTCGGCGAGCCGGATCCCAATGACCCCAACGATCAACGTCCGCCGCGGACGTAACGACTAGAGAATTCGGTGATGAGCCTTGCCCACGTGGTACCCGGTCGGAAAGGACTTTTCGATTACCCGTAACTGGTGGTCGACCCTGGACTCCAGCTCAAGGACCACGCAACCGTCGCCGACGGCCTTGGACTCGAGAACTATGTAGCGTTGACCACCATCGGTGATCGGGTCACCCGAGTGCAAATCTTCGACCGGCACCAATTCAGGGGTTCCGTCTGACTCCACGCGAATCACAGTAGGTCAACTCGACGAGGGAGGGAATAGTCTCGGCCGCGAGGTCGCCTGACCGGCGGCGGTTCGGCGTGGCAGGCAACAATGGTGGTGATGAGTACACCGCAGCTGCCGGCCGATGCGCCGATCTGTTATCGACATTCCGACCGCCAGACGTATGTGCGGTGCACCCGGTGTGAGCGCCCGATCTGCGGGGATTGCATGCGCAGTGCCGCGGTGGGTCATCAGTGCGTGCAGTGCGTCGATGCGGGTGCCCGCACCGTTCGGGAGCGACGGACACCCTTCGGTGGACGGGAACGGTCCGGCAGACCGGTGGTCACTTTTGCGCTGATCGCGCTCAACGTGTTGGCCTTCGTCGCCGAGGTCGCAATGGTGGATGTGCAGCGGCAGTTCTCCCTCTGGCCGCCGGCCGTTGCGGACGGACAGTTTTACCGCCTGGCGACCTCGGCTTTCATGCACTACGGCGCGCCGCACCTGGTGCTGAATATGTGGGCGCTGTACGTCGTGGGACCACCGCTCGAAATGTGGCTGGGCCGGCTGCGGTTCACAGCGCTGTACGCAGTGAGCGGGCTGGGCGGGTCGGTGCTGGTGTATCTGCTGTCGCCGCTCAACACGGCGACGGCGGGCGCGTCGGGCGCGGTGTTCGGTCTGTTCGCGGCCATCTTCGTGGTGGCGCGACGGCTCACCCTCGACGTCCGGTCGATTGTCGCGGTCATCGTGATCAATCTGGCGTTCACCTTCGTCGCCCCCCTCCTCAGTTCACAGCAGATCAGCTGGCAAGCACACGTAGGCGGGTTGGTCACCGGCGCGCTGATCGCCGCGGCCTACGTGTATGCGCCAAGGAACCGCCGGGACATCATCCAAGGCGCCGCAACGGCTGTCGCCTTGCTGCTGTTCGCCGCGTTGATCTGGTGGCGCACGACCGAACTTCGCGCCCAGTTCGGCCTCTGATGAGCTGGTGGGTCGCGCACGCCGAGCGGACTCTGACCGAAGAGGTGCCCGCGCCGCCGGCTGAGGTCCGCGACTTTTACGTCGACCTGGACAACATCAGACTGGTACATCCGCTGATCGTGTCGGTGGAACTGCTGTCCCGCACCGAAGCCCCGGACGGCTACCAGCAGAGTTATCAGGTGGTGGATCGAATTCCGCTGGGGCCGTTCACGATGCAGATCACCTACCGGACCCGGCTGCACGTCCCCACCGAAGGCGACGTGTCCACCGAAGCCGACCAGTCCCCGGGTGTACACCTTCGCGGTACGGTGAGCTTTACCCCGATCGAGGGCGGCACCCGCGTCACCGAACGGATACGGTTCGCCGCGCCACGGCCGCTAGCCGCAGTCACAATCCGCGAGGCGGTCAAAGCGCATACCAAGATGCTCTCCGGTATCCGGCAGCATTTCGAATCTCGTTGAGCGACTGAACTAGCGGGCCGTCCACTGCGAGGTCAGCGCCCAGTCGGAGAGATACTTGGTAGAACTCCACCCGCCGTCCACGACGATGGTCTGGCCGTTGATGAAGGCGCCGCCGGGGGAGCACAGAAACGCCACGGTGCTGGCGACGTCGTCGACCGTGCCCAACCGCTGATGGGGCGTCATCTCGGTGTTGATCCGCCGGAATCGCTCATCCTGTAGTCGATGCTCGGTCATGGGCGTCTGGATGACTCCAGGAGCCACTGCGTTGCAGCGGATGCCCTGTGACCCGTACTGGCAGGCGATGTGGGTGGTCATCGCCGTGAGGCCGCCCTTGGCGGCCGAGTAGGCTCCCCCGCGCATGCCGCCGACGACCGCGAACGTCGACGTGATGTTGATGATCGCCGACCCCGGCTGCATATGCGGCAGCACCTCGCGAACCAAGCGAAACGGTGCCCGCAACATCAATCCCAGGAAATGGTCCAGGGATTCGTCGTCGGTTTCGTGCAGCGGCTTGGGGCTGCCCACGCCGGCGGCGTTGATCAAGAAATCGATACGACCCCAACGGCCGACGGCCGCTTCGGTGATTTGCCTGGGAGCGCTGTCATCGACGAGATCGACAGCGTGGGTGGCAACTTGGGCCTGATTCGCGGACTTCTCCGCCAGGCTGTCCTTCAGATCAGCAAGCTTGTCTTCGTCGCGGCCAGTCGCCAACACCGCGATGCCAGCTTCGGCAAGCTTTGCCGCACAACCGAATCCGATCCCCCCGGTCGCGCCTGTCACGATCGCTACCTGCATGTCACTGCCCCGCGTCCATGAGCGCCGCCCTGATCTGGTGTTTGAGCACCTTGCCCGCGTCGTTCTTCGGTAGGTCATCCCAGATAACCACCTGCTCCGGCGCTTTGAAGCGCGCAACGCCTGAGGTTTCCAGAAAAGTCCGCAGACCCGTTACGTCAATTCCGGGGCCGGAACCGGATGCAATCCTGGGCACCACCACGGCGCACGCCCGTTCTCCAGTGCGTTCGTCGGGCAGGCCGACGACGGCGATCTCGGCGATCTCTGGGTGATTGACCAGAACGTCCTCGACCTCCTTGGGTGAAATATTCTCCCCATTGCGAATGATGATGTCCTTGGCGCGCCCGGTGACAACGAGATAGTCGTCGTCGACCCAGCCCCCCAGATCGCCGGTGCGGAAGTAACCGTCGGGGTCGAATGACCCGTCCTCATCTTCCGGATGCAGATATCCCGCCAGCATCTGCGGCCCGCGAACCCGAATTTCACCGTCCACCAGCTTGACCTCGGCCACACCGAGGCGGCCGTCCGTGTCAGCCGCATGGTCGCGGCTCTCGGGCGCACCGACCGTCGTCACCGGAACTTCTGTCGAGCCATATACCCTAGTCACCACGGCTGGATCGAAATATGTTGCCGCCCTTCGTATCAACGACGGCGACACGGACGCCCCCCCGCACACGAACAGTTTGAGATCGGGCAACCGGGTACCCGTGCGTTGCGCCGCCACCAGCAGCTGTTCCAGGAACGGAGTCGCACCCGCCATGTGTGTGCAGCGATGGGCTCGCATCAGTTCCACCGCGTCGTCGGCGTTCCAGCGTTCCATCAACACCGCGGTGGCCCCGAGCAGTAGCGGAGCTTCGAACGCGTAGATGGAACCGCCGATGTGCGCGATCGGTGAGGCGACCAGGAACGTGTCGCCGTGGCGGACCGACCAGTGGCGGTGAATCTGGCGAATCAGCGCATGAATCGAGTTATGAGTGTGCAGAACGCCTTTGGGGCGACCAGTGGTGCCCGAGGTGTAGAGGATCATGCGCGCCGCATCGGCGTCCAGTGCGGGCAGCGGCGGGCCGGCCGCGCTCGGCGCGATCAGTGTCTCAAAAGGAATCTGACCTGGTTGGCAATCTCCGCGCAGCACAACGACCTCCGGCGGTGACTCCAGCTGGGCGGTGACCCGCAGCAACATCGGCGGGTAGTCGTGACGCGCGAAAGTCGACGGGACGAAGACCAGCCTGCTGTCGGAGTCTTCGAGGATGAAGCGCAATTCCCGATCCCGCATCGACGGCAGGATCGGGTTGGCCACCATCCCCGCCAACGTGGTGGCCAGATAGATCACCGCGGCTTCGTGCCAGTTGGGCAGCATGAACGACACCACGCTGCTCGGCGGGATGCGCGCGAGCATCGCGTGTGCCAGACCTGTTGCCTGACGGTAGAGATCCGCACACGTCAGTCGCTGCTCGGCGGGGCCGGATGGGCTCCGGCTCTCCTCGCGCGGGCGCTCGTCGACCGAAGCGTCGATCAGCGCCACCCGCGCCGGCGTCTGTCGGGCGGCCTGGCGCAGCGAATCCGCCAGTGTGCCGGTGTCCCACCAGCCTTGCGCGTAGGCCTGTGCGGCGCGTTCGTCGTCCCACCGAAGCCAGCGCCCGCCGACCAGCTTTCTGTTCACGGCGTTAACTACGTACTCGTCGCATCGTCATCGAATGGCGGAAGCGGGATGCCGGGTGGGTGTTGATGGTGACCTGGGCGACCTGACCGTCGGAGGCGCGGTAGGTGCGCTGCACCTGTAGAGCGGGTGTGCCCGGCTCGACATCGAGGCCCGCGGCCAGCTCGGGAGACAACAGCACCGCGACGATTTCTTGGTGAACCTCAACGATACTGAGGCCGAACAGGTCTTCGATCAGTGGGAAGATCGGGCCTTCGTGACGCTGCAGCAACCGACCGACCGCCGCGAACGCGCGGTTGATGTAGTACTCCGTGCGGCACAGCGCTGGCGCGGGAGATTCGACGGCGTCAGCTTCGGCCTGGCGAAAGCCGTCAACGCTGAGCCACTGTTCACCGCGCGCCAGCCCGGTGCGGGCTGACAATTCGGCGTCGGTGGTGACCATCGCGACGGACTCTATGACAAACCGGGTTCCGGTCGCGAAGTCCAGCAGGTCGTTGATCGACATGACGTGCTGGACGTAGGAGTCCGACGACGGCCGCGGCACCACCAGCGTTCCGGTGCGCGGGCGTGACGACACCAGGTTGTCGTCGCGTAGACGCCGCAACGCCTCCCGAATGGTGTAGCGGCTGACCGCAAACCGCTCGCACAGCTCGTGCTCGGTTGGCAGTTGGGAGCCGACCGGGTAGACGCCGTCGACAATCTCCTTGCGCAAGGTGCGTGCGACTTGCAGGTAGCGGTGGTCGACCACTTTGGCTTCGGCGGGTGGGGGAGACAATGTTGCGGCCCTTCAGGATTCCCGACGCAGCGCCAATACGCTGCCATCGGCGTCCGCTGAGATATACAACGTGCCGTCGGGTCCGGCGGCGATCCCAACGAATGGCCCCTGCGGCCCGGAAAATGGTGGCATTCCGCGCAGTGGCTTGGGAATGACGCCGGGCGGGGGACCCACCGGCAGGTCCGTCGCGATGGTGCGCCGGGCCCCGCTGCCCAGGTCGAATTCGACGAGTTCCTTTGCACCGGAATCGACTACGTAGAGCAGGCCGTCGAGCACCAGGAGGCCCTCCGGTCGCTGCAGCCCCTCGATCAGCGGGGCACCGCTGCCCAGCTTGAGTACCCGACCGGCACCCGCTTCGGACACCAGCTGCGACCCGTCGGGGCCGATGGCCACCCCGATCGGTTCGTGCAGCCCCGACGCCAACACCTCGACCTGGCCGGCGCGGATGCCCAGCACCCGTCCGGCGCCCAGTTCGGCCACCACGACACCGCCTTCGATGTCCGCTGCGACCGTGACGCCGTAGAGCTGATCGAAACCCTGTGCCAATACTTCGCTTTCGTTGCTGCCCGGTCGGTAGCGGGCGACCTCGCCATTGGAAGTGGTGACGACGAACTCGCCGGGCCCGGTCGCAGCCACGCCGCGCAGGAACCCCGGATAGCCCGGGCTGAACAGCATGCCGGCGGTTCGCAACGTACCGTCTGCGGCCAGCACGTAGAAGAAGGTTCCGTCGGCGACGTAGAGGTTGCCGTCGGCGCCGACCGCCAGGTCCAGGGGCCAGTTCAACCCGCCCGCCAACACGGTCCGGGTGTCGCCGCCGGCCAGGATTTCGGTGATCTCACCGGTGAAGTTCGACACGAACAGTCGGTTCTGCACGAACGTCAGGTTGTCCAGTCCGGGATTCAGGGTGGCCAGCACGCTGCGTTCGCCGTTGCGGGGATTGATGCGAAGCACCTGACCGCTGTGCACCTGGGTGGAGACGATGTAGCCGTCGGCGTCGAACTTCACCGCGTCCGGCACGCCGAGATCGCCTGCGACGCGTTCGGGATCGCCGCCCTCGGGGTCGATGCGCCAGATCTCATTGGCGCCCATCACCGGGAAGTACAGCAAGCCGTCTGGCCCGATTTCCATCGCGTTGGGCGACGGGACGTTCTCCAGCAGCACCCGTGGCTCGCCGCCGTTGCGGTCGAGTTCGAGCAGCCGCCCGCCCTCACGGCATTCGCCGATGAATAACCTGCCCTGGTGCACCGTGATGCCGTTGGCGGACGGGAGGTCGTCGCGCAGCACCCGGGAGCGGCCGGCGGGGTCGCGCATGCTTACCCGCCCGTCCATGACCTCGGTCGCGTACAGGTTGCCCTCGGCATCGAAGGCCACGTCATCGGGGGCGATGATGTCGCCGCCCTTGGCGCTGACGGTGTCGATTTGGCCGGTGGCCACGTCAAGAGCGCTGATCTGGCTGCCGGTGACCTGCGCGATATAGACCCGCCCGTCCGGCCCGGTGCGCAGACCGTTTGCGCCGAACAAGCGACTGGGCTCGGTGAGCCGGGTCAGGGCCCAGCCCTCGGCAAGGCTCGGTGGCCGCGCGGCGCCGTAACGAGCGGCCCAGCCATCCGATTGCGACAATCCGGTTCCGGCTATCACCGCTTGGACGATAGCAATTGAACTCTGGTCCAGACAATAGATCCCCGGAAATAAGGACGCGGCCTTGACGCGCAGGCCATCGGGAGAGAATCATGTTCTCTAATGGATGCACGTCATTATCTTGTCCGGACAATTGCGTGAGCCGCGACCTGTTGAGTCTCGCTGGGCGGGTCGTCGTCGTTGCCGGCGCGGCCGGCGGCGGGATCGGCACCACGGTAACTCGGACGGTGGCCGAGGCTGGGGCGACAGTGGTTGCGGTGAGTCGTGGCCGAGGCAATCTGGACCAGCACATCGGCCCCTTGGTGGCCGACGGCCTGCCGGTGGTGCCGGTCGAGGCCGACGTGACCACCGATGACGGCGTGAGCGCGGCGCTCGACGCGGCGCGCCGCGCGGATGGCGAACTGTACGGTCTGGTCAACGTCGCGGGTGGCGCGGATCCGTCGACCTGGATGCCGTCGACACGGGTGACGCGCAGCCACTGGCGAGAACTGTTCACCCAGAATCTGGAGACGATGTTCTTCATGAGCCAGGCCGTGGCCGCGGAGCTGAAGAGCCGCAAACGTCCCGGCTCGATCGTGTCCATTTCGTCGATCAGCGGGATGAACACCGCACCGTTCCACATCGCGTACGGCACCGCCAAGGCCGCGATTGTGGCGGTCACCCGCACCATGGCGGCCGAATTGGCTTGTGCCGAAACCGAATCGGGAGGCGCGGCGATCAGAGTCAACGCCGTAGCGCCCGGGGTCACCGAGACTCCGGCGTCGCAGACCTACACCGACGATGACCCCGAGCGTGATCGACGTGCCATCGCGATGGGGCGGCGCGGCCGTCCCGACGAGGTGGCCGGGGCCATTTTGTTTCTGCTGTCGGACCTGTCGACCTATATCACCGGGCAGACACTGCTGGTCGACGGCGGGCTGAACCTGAAATGGGGGCATCTGGGGGCCGACAACACTTCGTTGTTCCTCAAGGACGAGTCCTTCCGCGCTGCGATAAAGCGCTGGGACTAGTGGCGAAGCCGGACGCAGCGGGTCGTCACCATTGGATAGGAGGGAGGGAAGATCGATGACGCAAGACATGGCAGAGGGCTTCTTGCAGGACGAAGCGCAGACCGAGGCACTGGCCGCTCCGGTCACGATCGGGGTCGAGGCCTACATCTCGCAGGACTACGCCCGTGCCGAGCGAGACAGGCTGTGGCGCAAGGTATGGCAGCAGGTGGGGCGCGTCGAAGATCTTCCCAAAGTGGGCAGCTACCTCACCTACGACATTCTCGACGACTCGGTTCTGGTGGTGCGGACCGGACCCGAGACATTCACAGCACACCACAACGTGTGTGTGCACCGCGGCCGTCGGCTGGTGGATACTCCCGTGGGCGCCAAAAGTGCATGCGGACAGAAGAAGTCGTTCGTATGCGGATTCCACGGCTGGACCTACGGCCAGGACGGCACCTGCATCCACATCCCCGAACAAGCCGACTGGCAGGGCGCGCTGACGCCGGAGAACACCCACCTGAGCACGGTCAACGTCGACACCTGGGGCGGCTGGATCTGGATCAATATGGATCCTGCGGCTGAGCCATTGCGCGACTACCTCGAGCCCGCCGCCACCATGCTGGATCCGTTCAATCTGCAGAACATGCGCTGCAAATGGCGGAAATGGCTGCATTTCCAGTGCAACTGGAAGGTCGCCATGGAGGCCTTCAACGAGACCTACCACGTCGCGACCACGCACCCACAGTTCAACAAGTTCGGGAACTTCCGGGGCTGGGCCGCCGCCCACGGCAAACACAGCAACATCGGCTACGACGCGCCGAAGGATCTGTCCGAGACCAAGTCCAAGATCCGCCTCGGCACGGGGGCGGATGCGCGCGTGTCGACCGCCGAAATGCAGCTCTACACCTTGGAGGAAACCAATGCCACCACCACCAAGACCTTGGTTGACGCGGCGCTGCGACTGGTCGACGAGCTGCCCGACGACGCACCCGCGGACAAGGTGCTCAGTCACTGGCTGACGTCGGCCCGCAAGGACGACGAGGCGCGGGGGGTGATCTGGCCGACCATCGACCCAGAACACCTGGCCGACAGCGGAACCGCGTGGCAGATCTTCCCGAACTTTCAGATCGGCCAGGGCCTCACCACGGCGCTGTGCTACAGCGCCCGCCCGCACGGCTACAACCCGGACGAATGCATCTTCGAAGCGTCCTGCTACGAGCTTTATCCGAGCGGGGAAGAACCGCAGACGGAATGGGTGTATGCGCCGCCGGAGGACCCGAACTGGCGCAGTGTTCTACCGCAGGACTTTTCCAATATGGCGGCGGTACAGCAAGGCATGAAATCGCTGGGCTTCCGCGGGCCCAAACCCAACCCCTACATGGAACGCAGCACCGCCAATCTGCACCGGAATCTCGCGGAGTACATGGGCACCGGGGCCCCACAGCAATTAGCAACAGAGACGGAGATCCAACGATGAAAGTTAACCTTGGCTTCGGAGCGCACAACTCCCACGACTGGGACCGAGTGCTTGCCGAGGACTTCAGCCACCCGCCCGCGACTCCCGACTGGGAGTGCGTGCAGGGCACACTCGCCATTGCCGATCTGGCCGAACCACTCGGTTTCGACGGCATCTGGATGCCTGAGCACTGCGGCACGCCGTATGGCATGACGCCCAACCCGATTCAGGCGCTGAGCTACTTCGCAGGACGGACCGAGCGGGTCAGCCTGGGCACCTTCGTCGTGGTCGCTCCGTGGTGGCACCCGGTCCGGTTGGCGCACCAGATCGCCTATCTCGACATCATCTCCAACGGGCGATACACCACCATCGGGATCGGACGCGGAGTGTCGAAGGGCGAATTCGACGCGGTCGGCGTCCCCCGCGAGGAAAGCCGGCAGCGGTTCAACGAAACCCTGGATGTTCTGCAACTGGCGTTCTCGGGGGAGCGGTTCTCCTACGACGGGGAAATCTTCAAGGTGCCGGAGATGTCACTTCGGCCGGAACCGCGCAGCGCCGACCTGTTCTCCCGCATCTACAGCTCGTCGTCGACCGCGGAGTCGCTGGAGATCCTCTCCCGCCGCGGCATGGTGCCACTCTTCGTGGGCAACAAGCCGATCGAGGCCGCCGGTCGGGAAGTTCAGCAGGTGAACACTTTCCGTCAGGAAGAGGGCTTGGCGCCGTGTCAGCCGAAGAATGTCATGTTCATGTACTGCACATCCGATCCACAAGGCCCAGCCAAAACCGAAGAGTGGATCTGGACAGCCAACCGCGATGTCAACGTTCACTACGGATTCGCCGACGCGTCTAACTTCAAGGGCGTCAAGGGTTATGAGGCCTATGCGGCACGCGAGGCCACGGCCACGGCGGTGCTGGCATCCTCAGTTACCACTGACGCGAAGGGTGCGCCCAAGACACCCGGCTACCATGCCTCGAATCTGTTGATCGGGACGCCGGAAGAGATCTTCAGCCGCATCGCCGCGGCCCAGGAAGCCTGTTCGTTCTCCGAGCTGACGATCGTTCCGCAGTTCGGCACCATGCCCTACGAGGAGGCTTTGGCGAGCACCCGACTGTTCGCCCAGGAGGTACTGCCCGCGGTCCAGCGGATGGAGGCACCGCTGCACCCCGCCGCACTTCCGGAGAATGCGCTGGCATGACAGGGATTTCCGACTGCCCCCCGACGCCGACGCCGGACGATATCGACCTGGAAGCACTGCGGGAGAAATACCGGCAGGAACGCGAAAAGCGGCTACGGCCAGAGGGTTCCAAGCAATACATCGAACTGTCCGACGACTTCTCCGGGTTCTACGAGATCGATCCCCATTCGCCCGACCTGGTCCGCGATCCGATTTCGGCCGACATCGACGTCGCCGTGCTCGGCGGCGGCTTCGGGGGTCTACTGTGCGC
>JAVROG010000538.1:0-5098 GCA_032162865.1 Mycobacterium sp.
TCGCTGGACGTACAGCCCGGATCGACGGTGGTGATCACCGGCTCGGGCGCGGTGGGGCTGTCAGCCGTGATGGCCGCGGTGGTGCGCGACGCCGCGTCGATCATCGCAGTCGACCTCCACCAGAGCAGGCGAGCGCTGGCCACCGAGCTCGGCGCCACCCACGTGATCGACCCGCAGGCCGGCCCACTGGCCGAACAGATCCGGGAAATCGCTCCGGGGGGCGCCGATTACGCTATCGACACCACCGCAGTGACTCCCGTCGTAGAACAGCTGCTCGCTTCCCTCGGGATGCGAGGCATGCTCGGGTTAATCGGCGTGCCCACCGACCCGCAGGCTGTCTTTTCGATCGGGCTGTTTCAGACGCCCCTGCTGGGGCTCACCATCCGGGGGATCGTCGAAGGCGACGCCGACCCGCAGACGTTCATCCCCTACCTGCTCGATCTCCATGGTCAGGGAAAGTTCCCGTTCGACAAGCTGATCACCACGATGCCGCTGGCCCAGATCAACGAGGCGGTGGAGGCCCAACACCGCGGTGAGGTCCTCAAGGCCGTGCTGACACCCTAATTCCAGTTCGGACAACATGCATGGCGAATAAAGAGCGCAGACGGACGGCCCTCGTGGCCGCGGCGCTGCTGGCCGCTGGCGGTGCAGCGGCGGTGGCTCAGCGGGCTCGCCGCCACCTCGACGAGCCGCGCGCCGCAGTCTCGGCGCTGGAGCTGACCCCGAGCCACCGCGGGGGGACGGGAACGCCCCTGCTGCTGCTGCACGGGATCGGGGCTATCTGGCGGGCGTGGTCCCCGGTGCTGCCCTATCTGGAACCACACCACGAAGTGCTAGTGCCGACGTTGCACGGGCATGCCGGCGGACCGCCCCTGGATTCGGAGGTTGCGCCGTCGGTTCAGGCCCTTGCTGACGGCATCGAGGAGCAGCTCGACCGCCTGGGCTTGCAGAAAGTGCACATCGCCGGAAACTCTCTCGGCGGGTGGATCGGGATCGAACTCGCCCGCCGGGGACGCGCCCGATCGCTGGTGCTCCTCAGCCCGGCCGGGGCCTGGCGCTCGCCCCGCCGCATCAAAGTGACTTCCGTCGGCATCAGGTTCTCCCTCGGCGCGCTCGCTCGTTATTCGCATCGGGCCGAAACGATCGTCGAGCGCCGCCTGCTGCGCTGGGCGCTACTGGCGGGCCAGGTAGCACATCCTCACCACGTGCCACATGAAACATTGGTAACCTACATCCACGCTAGCGGTCAGTCGCCGGTGGTCGATCCACTTCTGCGAGTGCTTCACCTATCTCCGGTCGATCCCCTCCCCGAAGACCGGGACTACCCCGTCAGGCTGGTGTGGGGAGAGCGCGATCTCGTGCTGCCTTTCAAGCATTTCGGCTCGCCGATGCTGGAACGGCTACCCGGTGCGGAGCTGATCCACCTTTCGGGCGTCGGGCACGTCCCGATGTCGGATGATCCGGCCCGCGTCGCAGAGCTGATCTTGGAAGTAACCTGTGCCGTCGATAACGCAGCAGTCTGAACCCGAAATGAGTGATCGCATGCCCAACACCGACGCTGACACGCTGGCTTCGTGGGGTGGCGGCCAAGACCTCAGCGCCTGGGAAGCGCTTATGTGGCGCACTGGTGGCGACTACCGCACCCGCTCCACCGGGGTGATGGTCGAGTTGCTCGACACCGAGCCGGACTGGGATCGGCTGGTGGCCGCGCACGATCGGTTTACCCAGCGCGTCCCGCGGCTGCGAGAACGCGTGGTCGAGCCGGTGGTGTCGGTTGTCGCGCCGGCCTGGTCTCCCGACCCGCATTTCGACCTGGCATATCACCTGCAACGAGTACGGCTGCCCGGTGACGGTTCGATGGCCGAGTTGCACTCCCTCGCGGCCCAGTTTGCCGCCCGCCCACTCGATCCCGAGCGTCCCCCGTGGGAGTCCCTGCTCGTGCTCGGCATTGCCGGCGGTCGGGCCGCATATCTGTTCAAGCCGCATCACAGTCTCAGTGACGGGATCGGTCTGCTGCAATTGCTCGACTTGGCCCACGGGCACAGCCGTGAGCCCGGACCAGCCGACGACGTGCCGATGCCCGAGCCTCGACGGAAGGAGACGCCGGAAGGACTGCTGGTAAACCGGTTGGCCGACAAGGTTGCCAGCGCTCCCGGAAGTGCATTGCGCGAAGGCTTCCGCGTCGCCGGCCGGTTTGCCGGCGATCCCATCGGAACGACGACCGACGCCGTGAAGTTCGCGATGTCGCTGCGACGTGTACTGACACCGCCGGACACCCCCCACTCCCCCGCGCTGACCAGGAGCGGGTCCGGGTATCGGCTGGACACCTTCGATGTGGCGTTCGACGACCTGAAGGCAGCAGGACGGGCCGCCGGAGGTTCGGTCAACGATGCCTTCCTGGCCGCTCTGCTTGGCGGAGTCCGACGCTACCACGAAAAACTTTCTCTCACAGTCGATTCCATACCAGTGGCGATACCGGTCAGCCTTCGCACCGACGCTGATCCGATGGGCGCCAACAAGTTCGCCGCTGCGCGATTCGTGGCACCGGTCGGTGAACCGGATCCCAAGACACGCATCGCCGCCATCCACGACTTGATAGCGGACGCACGCTTGGAGCCCGCACTCGGCTTCCTCGACCTCATCGCGCCCGTGGTGAGCCGACTGCCGGGGATTGTGCTCAGCCGGATCGCCGGTGAGATGACCGGCCTATCCGACCTGCAGGCCTCCAACCTCGGGGCAATCAGTCGTCCGCTGTATCTGGCGGGTGCGCGGGTCACGCGCGTCTACCCCATGGGCCCCCGACCCGGTATCCCAGCCATGGTGGCGATGATCACCTACGAGGGAACGTGTTGCATTGCAGTCAACTTCGACCCGGACGCCATCGCCGACGCCGCGGCGTTCTCGACCTGCCTCCGTGAAGGCTTCCAGGAGGTGATCGCCCTTACGCATTGACGCGTTCGGCTACCCGGGACCCATCACAACAAAGATCAACCAGAGAAGGCGGAAGGAGAGAGCCTGATGAAATTTGATGACGTCATCGCAATCCTCGACAAGTCGGTCGGCGGGCCAGACGCCGACGTGGCTTCCCACGGCCCCTTCTGGCGAGATGTCACCCGCGACACCTTCGTCGCGATGAAGGTCGGCGGACGGCCGCTGGTGATACTCGGCGACGGCACGCACTCAAACCTGGTTTTGTCGCTGAAAGGCGAAGCACCGTTTGGTTCCGACCTGGACGACCCTCCCGCAGGCGCCGTGACACCCCTAATGCCCGCGTACCTTGATCCAGTGCCGGCTGAGGAAATCGGCGCCATCGAGGGATGGATAGATGACGGCTGTCCGGCGGATTGACGGTCGTCAACTGGCGTTGGCGATGGCCGTGGCGATGGCGAGAAGGCACCCATACCCCCAACGCGGGAGCGATCACCCCCCGTCATGGTGACGCACAAGAAGTCCCTCGCGATGAAACTTAAGCAAAAGCAGCCCGCCCACGGCGTCTCGTGGACACGCTAAGTAAGTCACTAACCCAGGAGAAAGAGGACACCGGTGACGACCACCCAGCCCATCGAATCAGCGGTTCTCCCAGACGACATCGCGAAGCGGCTCGTGCTCCCCGAGGGCCACGCCGACCTCACCGCCCTCTACGACGCCTACAAATGGCTGCGCAACAACATGCCCGTGGCGAAGGCCGTCATCGACGGCTACGACCCCATCTGGCTGATCAGCAAGCACGCCGACATCCAGGAAGTCGAGAGTCTGTCGGAAGTCTTTGCCGCCGGCGGGGGCCCGGAGAATCCGGGCTCGCACAATCCGATCCTGCAGAACACCGCCGGTGACGAGTTCACCAAGCATCTCCTCGGTGGCAGCCTGCGCATCCTCGACGCCCTGCCCTACATTGACCCGCCCGAACACACGCACGCCAAAAACATGGCTTTTGGCTACTTCAAGCCTCCCTCGGTCAGGAAACTCGAAGATCAGATCCGCGAACTCGCCAAGGAGTCCATCGAGCAGTTCAAGGAGCTTTCGGCCCGCGGCGAAATCGACCTGCTCGACGACTGGGCGCTGGGGTTTCCGCTGCACGTGATCATGACGCTGCTGGGGGTGCCGCCCGAGGACGAGCCGCGGATGATGGCGCTCACCCAGGAGTTCTTCGGCACCGCCGATCCGGAGCATCAGCGCGAAGACGTCGCGGCGCTGAGCCCGGAGGCGATGGCCCAACAGTTCGCCGCCACCATCCAGGACTACTTCGCCTACTTCGATGTCTTGGCCGAAGACCGCCGCGCCCATCCCCGCGATGACCTGGCCACGGTGGTCGCCTGCGCCAAGGGGGCCGACGGCGAGTACTGGCCCAAGTCCTTCGTCTACGGCTGGTACACGGCCATCTTCACCGCCGGTCACGACACCACCTCGGCGACCCTGGCCGGCACGCTGCAGCAGCTGGCCCTGCACCCGGACGTGCTGGCCCGCGTCAAAGCCGACCCGAGTTTGGTGCCCGACCTCATCCAGGAGGGTTTGCGGTATGTGGCGCCGGTCAAACACTTCATGCGCGTCGCGCTCAAGGACCACACGATCCGCGGCCAGACCATCAAAGCCGGTGACCGCGTCATGCCGCTGTTTCAATCGGGCTGCCGCGACGAGGACGTCTTCGACAACCCCGACGACTTCAACATCGACCGCAAGCCCAACAACCACCTCGCGTTCGGCTTCGGCGCGCACACCTGCGTCGGCCAGCACCTGGCCAAGCAGGAATTGAAGGTGATGTTCGAAGAACTGCTGCCCCGGCTGGAGTCGATTGAGGTACTCGGGCCCGGCAGCGTGACGCAGACGAACTTCGTCGGCGGCCTGAAGCACTTGCCCGCAAAAGTCACCATCTCCTGAACGGCCCAGATATCCATGACCATGATCGATTATCCGCAGCTTTACATCGCCGGCACGTGGAGCGCGCCCGCCGGCCACGACACCATCGAGGTCCACTCTCCGACGACCGAAGAGCGGATCGGTTCGGTACCCCGCGGCAAAGAGGCCGACATCGACGCGGCTGTCGCAGCGGCCAGGACTGCGTTCGACGCCCCCGACGGATGGGCGAATTGGGATCCGAAAG
>JAVROG010000539.1:0-2662 GCA_032162865.1 Mycobacterium sp.
GGAAACGCCCGGGCCATCAGATTGATCGCATGCCCACTGCCACAACCGAAGTCGGCGACATCGACACCGGATTGCAGGCGTTCTGGAAGCCCCCGCACGAGGGGCAGCACCACATCGATGAGCGCGCCGTCGAACACCTCACCGCTCATCTCGGCCATCAACGTGTGGAACCGCGGGTACTCGCTGTAGGAGACGCCGCCGCCCGCGCGGAAGCAGTTGATGACCTTCTGCTCGACCTCCCCGAGCATCCCAACAAACTGGGTGACCCGGGCGAGATTGTTGGCCCCCGCCGCTCGGGTCAGGGCCGCCGCGCGGTGGGCCGGAAGTGTGTAAGTGGCTGAGTCCGCGTCGTACTCGACAACTTGGGCGGCGGTCATGCCGCCAAGCCATTCCCGGACGTAGCGCTCGTTGAGGCCCGCGGCAGCAGCGATTTCGGCGCTGGTCGACGGCGCGAGCCCCGCCATCGTGTCCAACAACCCGGTCTGGTGTCCGACACTGAGCAAGATCGCCAAGCCGGCGCTGTCGATGGCCTTCACAATGCGGTTGCCGAATGCTTCGGTTGTCTCGGAAGTGGTCTCGGATACCGTCATGCTGAGCGACGCTACACCGGCGACGCTGACGCAAAGCAGTCTCAAGTGGGTAGACGCCGCCTGCAAGTTGTATGGCGGTCGACGGTAGTTTGGAGGACCATGAGTCAGACAGTGCGCGGCGTGATTTCACGGGCCAAGGGCCAACCCGTTGAGATAGTCGACATCGTCATTCCGGACCCCGGGCCTGGCGAGGCCGTCGTCGACATCATCGCCTGCGGCGTCTGCCACACCGACCTCACCTACCGCGAGGGCGGCATCAACGACGAGTACCCGTTCCTGCTCGGTCATGAGGCCGCGGGAACGGTGGAGGCGGTCGGGCCCGGCGTCACCGCCGTCGAGCCGGGCGATTTCGTGATCCTGAACTGGCGTGCGGTGTGCGGCCAGTGCCGGGCATGCAAGCGCGGCAGACCGCAGCTCTGCTTCGACACCTTCAACGCCGAGCAGAAGATGACGCTGACCGACGGCACCGAACTCACTCCCGCACTGGGCATCGGGGCGTTCGCCGACAAGACGCTGGTGGCCGCCGGTCAATGCACCAAGGTCAATCCGGCGGCCGACCCGGCCGTGGCGGGCCTGCTGGGCTGCGGGGTGATGGCCGGCATCGGTGCGGCGATCAACACCGGCGGGGTTACCCGCGACGACACGGTCGCGGTGATCGGCTGCGGCGGGGTGGGCGACGCCGCGATCGCCGGTGCCGCGCTGGTGGGAGCCAGAAAGATCATCGCCGTCGACACCGACAACACCAAGCTCGAGTGGGCGCGCAAGTTCGGCGCCACCCACACCGTCAACGCGCGCGAACTCGATGTCGTCGAGACCATCCAGGACCTCACCGACGGTTTCGGCGCCAACGTCGTCATTGATGCCGTCGGCCGTCCCGAAACCTGGAAGCAGGCTTTCTACGCCCGCGATCTGGCCGGAACAGTTGTCCTGGTGGGTGTCCCGACACCAGATATGCAGTTGGAAATGCCGTTGGTGGAGTTCTTCTCGCACGGCGGCTCGCTGAAGTCGTCGTGGTACGGCGACTGCCTGCCCGAGCGCGACTTCCCCACCCTGATCGACTTGCACCTGCAGGGCCGGCTGCCGCTGGAGAAGTTTGTCTCCGAGCGAATCGGGCTAGACGACATCGAGGAGGCCTTCCAGAAAATGCATGACGGCAAAGTGTTGCGCTCGGTAGTGGTGCTCTGATGGTGTCGATCGATCGGGTGGTGACCCACGGGACCTTCGAACTCGACGGCGGCAGTTGGGAAGTCGACAACAACATCTGGCTCTTCGGCGACAATTCCAATGTGGTGGTGTTCGACGCCGCTCATGACGCCAAACCGATCATCGAGGCCGTCGGCGGTCGCAATGTGGTGGCGGTGGTGTGCACGCACGGGCATAACGACCACGTGACGGTGGCTCCCGAACTCGGCAAGGAACTCGACGCACCGGTGCTACTGCATCCCGCTGACGAGGTACTGTGGCGAATGACGCACCCGGACAAAGACTTTCACGCCATCGGCGACGGCGAGTCGGTGCACGTGGCCGGGACGGAGTTGCGCGCGCTGCACACCCCGGGCCACTCCCCCGGATCGGTGTGCTGGTGGGCGTTGGACCTTGGTGTGGTGTTCACCGGAGACACCTTGTTCTCCGGCGGACCCGGTGCCACGGGGCGCTCCTATTCCGACTTCCCGACGATTCTGGAGTCGATCTCCGAGCGGCTCGGAAAGTTGCCCGACGAAACCGTCGTGCACACCGGCCACGGTGACAGCACGACCATCGGCGAAGAGCTCGTTAACTACGACGAATGGGTCAAGCGCGGGCACTAGCGCGAGTGCCACGCGGCGCGAGCATCAGGCGGCCGAGGGGCGCGGGCACCAGGCGGCGCGAGCGTCCCTCAATTGCCAGCCGTAGCGGCGGTCCCTGTGCAGACACGCGCGCTCGCGCCGAAAGGCCTAGTCCCCCTCGAGGATGCGGCGCTTCTCGGCTTGAAACTCGTCTTCGGTGAGCGCACCCGAATCCCGCAGCGAGGCCAAAGTTTTCAGCCGCTCCACCCGGACACCCTCGCCGGTTGATTCGTAGGCCGCCGGCGG
>JAVROG010000540.1:0-10990 GCA_032162865.1 Mycobacterium sp.
GATATGCCGCTGGGGTTCTTCAACTCCCATTCCACTGGATTGGTGCTTACGCCGGCTGAGTGTGTGGAGTTGTACCGCGAAATCCCGGCGTTGTGCGGGCTGAAGAACGGGCTCCTTGACGCCGAGCACAGCCTCGAGGTCCACAAGCTGGCGCCGGAGATGGTGCTGTGGGAGGCCAACGACGAGGCCGGTATCCGGCTGGGCATACCCCATCCCGGGGCGCTGGGTTCTGCGCTGTATCTGTACGAAAAGCCCGGACTCAAACTGTTTTCTGAGTGGCGCGCCCGCCTGGTGGCCGGCGAATTCGAACGGGCTGAGAAATTCGCCGCCGAGACCGGGCTCGCGGATATGAAGGCCGCCAGCCGCCGCTACCAGGAGCACCCGGGGCGGCCGGGCATGTTCACGCACTGGGGCGCGGGGTTCAAGTTCGGTGCCAGCTTGCTCGGCCTACCGGTGGGCGACTACCCCCATTCCCGGCCACCGCAGACCGCGTTCCCCGACGAGCTCAAGGGCCCGATTCGAGACGCCTATGCCGCGTCCGGGTTCATCACGTCCTGAGAACGGAGCGTTGCCGTGCAGGTGCACGATTTTCGCGCCGGGCTGCGTGCCTGGATCGACGCGCGGGGGCTGGAACTCGTTGCCCCGCTGGGAGACGGCAGCGTCACCGCCCAGCTTGATCACCAACGCCGCGTCCAGCAGATGCTGTTCGACGAGGGCTGGATGCGCTGGGGATGGGCGCAACGTCTGGGCGGTTTCGGCGGCTCGCCGACCCTTCGCGCAGTGCTCGGTGAAGAGCTCACCAGCCGCGCTCTGGTGCACACCACCTCGTGGTCGATGCATGAGGTCTTGGGGCCGGCGGTTGCCGAGTTCGGTCAGCCGGAAGTGATTGAGGAGATCTTTCCGCGGTTGCTGCGCGGCGACGAGTTTTGGTGTCAGGGGTTCTCCGAGCCCGACGCTGGCAGCGACCTGGGATCGCTGCGGACGAGCGCACGCGCCGATGGCGACGGCTGGGTGATCAATGGAGAGAAGCTCTGGACCAGTTTTGCGCAACACGCCACGCGGTGCGTCGTGCTGGCCAGGACCGGCGAGCCCGGGTCCCGCGGTGTCAGTGCGTTTTTGGTGGACATGGATACCCCCGGGGTCAGCGTGAGCCCGCTGCGCACGATGGCCGACGTCGATGAGTTCTGCTCGACGTCGTTCGTCGACGTCCGCGTGCCGGCACATCGCATGCTCGGCGAGGCCAATGCCGGCTGGCGGGTCGCCCAGTACATCCTGTCGTGTGAGCGCGGGCCCATCTTCTGGCAGCGCGGCGCATGGCTGGGTCACCACCTCGGCATGCTTCTCGGTGCGGCGCACGACGCGGCGTCGCAGACGGCTCTCGGTGCGGCCTACGAGATGTTATGGGCGTTCCGGGCCCGGTCGAAGGGCACGCAAGACCGGTTCGCCCGCGGTGATTTGCCCGGTCCGGAGGCCTCCATCGACAAGATGCTCGTTGCCGCCGCCGATCAGGCTGTGTTCGACACCGCCCGCGAATTGCTCACCGGCGTAATCGAATCCGACGACACCCCGCCGGGACGCGCGTGGCGGCGAGAATGGGCCTATTCGCGCGCGGCGACCATCTACGGAGGCACCAGCGAGATCCAGAAGGATATTGTGGCCACGCGATTACTCGGATTGCCCAGGAGCGTGTGATGGCCAATGTCGCCGATGTCCTGGAGGCAACCGAACGCGAGTTGCTGGCGCAGACTTTGCGCCGGCTCGCCGAGGAGTTTGATGGCCCGCACCTCTCAAAGGCGCTGACGGACTTCGGATTCGAGCAGGTGCTGGCCGAGGCCCCCCGCGAAGCGGTGTCAACATTGTTCGACGCGCTCGGGCGCGCCGGTTCGATGTCGACGGTGTTTCAGGATGTGCTGCTGCAGCCGTTGACCGGTCTGCTGCAGCACACACCGGGGGCCCACAGCGTCGTGCTGCCCCGGATCGGCGCGGCCCTTTCGGGGTTCCTTGAGGGCGATGCCGTGACTGTGTGCGGTCTGGTCATCGGCCGACGAGCGGCTACCGCATTGCTGGCGCCGGTGGCCATCGGCGATGAGACCGTGTGGGTCAGGGTTACCGATCCTTTGGCCCTGTCGATAAGGGTGGTGGCCGGCCTAGATCCCGCACTAGCGATCACTGAGGTCGCTGCTGAGCGAGTCACGGCGACGGTCGTCTCATCGGGTGATCAGGCGATCGCATTGTGGAATGCGGTGGCCACTGTCGGACGACTGGCGCTTAGCTACCAAATCGTCGGGGCAGTGGGCGCGATGATCGATCTGGCAGTCGAACACGCCTGTAAGCGCATGCAATTCGGCCGCGCGATCGGCTCCTTCCAGGGTGTACGTAACCGCCTGGCCGAGGCCCACGTGGCGTACTCGGCCGCTACAGCGGCGCTCGAATTAGCGTGGGAGGCAGACGACGAATACCTGGCGGGCATGCTGGCGAAATCCCTTGCCGGACGGGCCGCGCGGATCGCGGCAACCCACTGCCAACAGGTGCTCGCCGGCATCGGCTTCACCGCCGAACACCCCTTCCACCGTTACCTGGCGCGCGCCCTGGTCCTGGACTCAGTATTGGGCTCGACCAATGAGCTGCACAGAGCCATTGGGCAGCAACTGGTTTCGGCGGGGTCTATCCCAAGGCTGGTTGAGCTGTGAGCCGCGACGAGCATTCCGCCTCTGCGGTGCGCGTGACGAGCGACGGGCCGGTGGCGATGGTGATGCTTGCCCGGCCGGCGAAGTCCAACGCGATGGACGGCGAGGTCACCCGCGCGTTACTGGACGCCGTGCAGTCGTTATGCAAGAGCGGCGACATACGGGCAATGGTGCTCACCGGCGAGGGTGCGGCGTTCAGCGCTGGCGGCGACATCCAGACCATCCGAGAGATGGGCGCCGACAGGGGAGTTCGTGAAGCCATCCTCGACGAGCACCAGGAGTTGTTCTGGGTCATGACCCGGCTGCCGTTCGCGAGCGTCGCGGCGGTCAACGGCGCAGCAGTCGGGGCAGGTGTCACCGTGGCGTTGCTGTGCGACCTGGTTGTCATGGCGGAGGATGCTTTTCTGTCCGATCCGCGGGTTGCGCTGGGCCTACTCGACGGCGCGGGCGGAATTGCGTTGTGGCCGTTGCTGACCAGCCTCTCGGCGGCAAAGGAGCATTTGTTGCTCGGCGATCGGGTGCCCAGCGCCGAAGCTCACCGGCTTGGCCTGGTCAACCGTGTCGTTCCCAACAAGGACACCGTGGCGGAGGCCCTCGACCTGGCCCGCCGGCTGGCGGCCCTGCCGCCGCACGCGGCGCGAGAGGCGCGGCGCTTGTTGAACTCGCATATCGAGCGGGTAGCCCCGCTGCTGTCCGAGTGCGCGCGGGCCGAGAGTGAATGTTTCGAAACCGACGAGCACCGCGCCGCGCTGGACAGGCTGAGTGTGCGACTTGCCGCGAGACCGCCAGGGGAGTCCTAGTGGCCGCACCCAACCGTGTCGCGCTGGTCACGGGCGGCACTCGCGGGCTCGGACGCGCCGTGACCGAGAGACTGGCCGATTCCGGGGTAGACGTCGCCGCCGGATTCGCTACCGATTCCGTTGCAGGAGAATCGGTTCGGGACCGATGCCTTAAGGCCGGCGCGCATGTGACCCTGCATCGGGTGGATGTGGGTGACCCGGACTCGTGCCGACGCCTCGTCGACGAGGTCCTGGACCAGCACGGGCGACTGGACTACCTCATCAACAACGCCGGCACGGTCACCGAGCGGCGATACGGCGACATCACGCCTGACGAATGGCAGCGGCACCTGGCGGTCAACCTGTCGGCCGCGTTCTTCCTGTCACAGGCGGCCATGGGCACCATGATCGAGCGCCGCTTCGGGCGTATCGTCAACATCGGCTCGGTGTCCGCCATCATGGGTAGCCCGGTTCAGATCCCTTACGCTGCAGCGAAATCAGGACTCATCGGATTAACGCGGTCGACCGCACGTGCCGTCGCACGAAAGGGAATAACCGTCAACTGCGTGATCCCAGGCAGCTTTGACACCGAGCTGTCGGAGTCGCTGGCCTTCACCGACCGCGACACGGTGACGTCGATGATCCCGGTCGGCCGCTGGGGTCGGCCCGAGGAGCTAGCACACGCGGTCAAATTTCTGCTCGACGATCTGGCCTCCTACGTGACCGGGACGGTGCTGACCGTAGATGGCGGAATGAGCATGGGCGGATGACCCCGACGCCACCACTGACGGCCGGCAGCGTTGTGGCTCCGGGCATTCCGGCGGACCTGCGCGAGGAATACCGGCGGCTCGGTTATGTCAGCGACCTCACCATCAGCGCCATGGTCACTCGGGCCGCCCGGCAGTGGGGCGCGCTGCCCGCCGTTCGCGAGGGTGCGCAGCAGTTGAGCTACCAAGAGCTGCTCGAGCAGGTGGAACGCTCGGCCGCGTGGTTGAGCGGCGCGGGCATCGGCCCCGGAGACGTGGTGTGCTGGCAGACCCCTAACTGGTGGGAGGCGCAGGTGCTGGCCCTGGCGGTGTGGCATGTCGGCGCCGTGAGCTGTCCAATCGCGCCGTTCTACCGCGAGCACGAACTGCGCCAGGTCATTGAACAGGTTCACCCGGCAGCCGTCATCGCGGCCAAGTCGTTCCGCGGTTTCGGGCACGCCGAGGCATTCGACGACTTGCTGGCCGAATACGGGTTGAGCCATGTCCCCAAAGTCGTGCTGCGCGGGTTGCGGTCCGGGTGGACACCGTTTGTCGATGTCGTCTCCCACGGCCGTCGACGACCATATGCAGTGATATCGCCTGATGAGCCTTGCCTGCTGCTCTTCACGTCCGGAACTACGTCGAAAGCTAAAGCGGCCGTGCACTCGTCGGGCACATTGTTGGCCGAGACCCGACAGCTCGCTGATGCGTGGGGTCTGTCGTGGGAGGACGTGGCCTATATGGCGGCGCCGCTGCAGCACATCACCGGGGTGCTGAACGCCATGACGATCCCGCTGCTGGTCGGCGCGTGTGCGGTGCTCGCCGACCAGTGGGACGCCGACCAGGCCGTCGTTGACATGACTCGCCATCGAGTGACTTATTCGGCCGGCGCGACGGTCTTCCTGCAAGAACTCGCCCAAGCAGCCGCTGACGCGCGAGTTCGTCTGCCGCTGAGGATGTTTGCCTGCGGTGGTGCATCGGTGCCACGCGCGGTCATGGAGCGCAGCGAGGAGCAGGGGATTCCCGCGGCACGGGTCTATGGCATGACCGAACTGCCGACAGTGACCGTGATGAATCGGACATTTCCGTTCGACCTGCGCGCGGAGACCGACGGCGCGGTGGCGCCGGGCGTCGAGGTACGCGTTGTCGATGGAAAATCCGATGGCGAATCCTGGCCGCTGCCAACCGGTGTAGAGGGCGAACTGCTGGTGCGCGGCCCCGAGCGCATGCTCGGTTACCTGGACCCCAAGGACAACCGCGCGGCACTAGAGGAGGAAGGATGGTTTCGCACTGGTGACATCGGCGTCCTTGACGATGCGGGTTTCGTCACCATCACCGGACGACTGAAGGACGTCATCAACCGTGGCGGTGAGAAGTTCTCCGCCCGCGACATCGAAGACCTCCTCGTCGCGCATCCCGCGGTGCGACACGCCGCCATCGTCGCCGGGCCCGATGCGCGCTTAGGCGAGGTCCCGGTCGCGTTCGTGGTGCTCGACGGCCACGCGCATCCTTCGACCGGCGAACTGGCCGCACACCTGCACAACGCTGGCCTGGCCCGCCAAAAGACCCCGACCGTCTGGCATTTCGTGGATGGACTGCCGATGACCCCATCCGGAAAGGTCAAGAAGTTCGAGCTACAAGCAACCACGGAAGCAGAAATCCAACGATGAACCTCAAGCAGTTTCGTGCCATTCTGGACCTTGAATCCGACGCCGGAGGCCGCACGGTGCTTCCGGTCGCCGCGGCTGTCGGCGAGCGAATCTTCGGTGGCCAGATCATGGCCCAACTCATCGCCGCCGCCGAATCCGGCCGCACCGTCAAGTCGCTGCAGGTTGCGTTCCCGCGCAGCGGGCAGCCCCGCAACGCGTTGTACTTGGACCTGGAGAAAACCCACGACGGCCGCTCGCTGGGAATGCGCCGCGTCGTCGCGTACCAGGACCAGCCCCTTGGCGGCCGCCGTATCGTTGCCGCGGGGTCACTCCTCCTCGACCGCGCCGACGGCGAGTACGACTACCAATTCGACGCTGCCGCGACATCAGACCCGTTGACCGCCAAGCCGATTGATTACGCCGCCGTGCCCGGCGAGTCACGCCTGATCAGCGAAGTCGGACTCGACGATGTCAGCGTTGCGCCTGCGGAACTGGCGTTCTGGATGCGCTGCCCAGACTTCACCGACCCCGCGCTGGCCCGCCCGGTGCTGGCGTACGTGTCGGACTGGCCGGTGATCGGCACGCTGATCAAGGCGGTACCCGGACTGAGTCAGGACGACGCCCACGTTCGGCTGCAGACCGGTGTGATCAGTCATTCGATCTGGTTCCACCAACCATTTGATGTGTCGGGATGGCTGCGTGTTGAGGTGCGCGGCCAGCGGCTGGCCGGCGGCCGTGGGTTCGGAACCGGCGCGGTGTACACCCAGGCGGGAACACTGGTCGCCTCATTCGCCCAGGAGAGCGTCATCAGAAGCTTCAAATAAGGAGAAGGCAATGGCAGCAGAACATTTCATCCGATACGAGACGGACGGGGCGGTGGGGGTCATTACCCTGGACCGGCCGCAGGCGGCAAACGCGCAGACACCGGGCATTCTCAAAGATCTCGACGATGCCTGGCGGCACGCGGACCGAGACCCGAATGTGCGGGTGATCGTGTTCGCCACGACCGGTAAACATTTCTCGGCCGGCCACGACATGTCGGGCATTGATCCTTCTGCCGACGGCCGCAACCTTCGTCCCACACGTACCGAGGATGGAAAGCTGGTGGCGGAGGATTACTACGACTGGGAGACGCGGGGCTACCTGGAATACGCCAAGCGCTGGCGTGACATCCCGAAACCCACGATCGCGGCTGTGCAGGGCAAGTGCATCGCCGCGGGGCTGATGTTGTGCTGGCCGTGTGACCTCATCGTCGCGGCGGACAATGCTCAATTCTCCGACCCGGTCGCGCTGCTGGGCATCATGGGCATCGAATATCATGCGCACACTTGGGAACTCGGCGCCCGCAAGGCCAAGGAGATGCTTTTCACTCAAGATTCGGTGAGCGCCCAGGAGGCCCTGCGGACCGGGATGGTCAACCATGTGGTGCCGCTGGACGAGCTACATGAGTTCACGATGCAGCTTGCCCATCGCGTCGCAAAGACCGACCCTTGGGCGTTGCGATTGGCCAAACGCGCGGTCAATCAGACTCTCGACACGATGGGCTTCTCCAACGCGATCGAATCGTGTTTCGACATGCATCACCTCGGCCACGCGCGTGCGCTTGCGGCCACGGCGGGTAAGACCGTCGTGATGGCGGACTTGGACCGGATGAAGGCCGCCGGACGCTCTGATTCATGAGCCCCACAGCTTCGGGTAGCGGCCGTCTCGGCAGCACTGGGAAGCGAGAAAGAAACGGGACACCGTGAGCTGCGGAAATGCGGGCAGTCGACTTACCCCAAGCCGGTCTCATTTCTTTAGATTCGAGACGAGGACAGGCCAGCGCTGTGGGGTGTTCGGCGTCGAAGCTGATGCAGTTGACGGTTGCGGCTCGTGGTTGTCGTTCTCCTGTCGTTGCAATTAGGAATTGTCACCTGGTAGACGGCCACTCCGACGACGGCCAAGCACAAGAACGCCGGCGTAATCGCCCCTTTCTTCCAGTGCCCGGGCCTATTGGCTCCGCCGGTCTCCAGTGAGTTCGGTGGTTCGAGGAGCGTGTTGGAGCGCGGTGAAGACGGTTCTCACTTCGTCGAGCGGCATGCCGAGCTCGCGGAGCCGCCGAATCAATGTGTGGTCGGCACCCGAGCGATGGTGTAGCGCCGGTAGCCGGTGTGCGGGTCGACCGAGGCCGGCTCCAGTAGGTCGAGCTCGTAGTAGGCGCGCAGCTGCTTGACGACGCTTGCCTTGGACACCGCCGCCCATGAACTGAACACAATACTGGCCAACGATTGCCTATCGCGGAAGATCCTGCGGCGCTGACCAACCTCAACGGCGTGGTGAGGGAAACGCTGCGGCTCTACACCCCCGGGGTGATCTCGGCCCACAAAGTCAAGCTAGACCTGTGGTTCGACGGGCACCGCATCCGGGTAGGCCGGCTGCTGAGCTTCAGCCCGTACGTCACCCACCGGATACCCGAGTTATGGCCCGCACCAACCGAATTCCGGCCCCAACGTTGGAACTCCGACTCGCCGCACTACCGAGAACCCGCGGCCCCACGAGTTCATCAGCTTCAGCGGGGGCTGATCGATGCATCCAATCAGTCATGGCCACTCGAGGTCAGCACCGACGTTAGCGCGGAAATCTGCAAATGGCAACATATTCTTGCCATTTGCAAGATCGTGCTAGCGTCGTGGACCCATGGACAGTTCGACAAGGCGAACGCGGGGCCTACAGCGCGGTCCCCGAAGCCACAAGGTGGTCGAGAAGGTGCGCGCGGCCACCGTGGCCGAACTGGCACGGGTGGGGTTCCCCGCGCTGACCATCGAGGGAGTCGCTAAAGCCGCTAATGTCAACCGCACCACCATCTATCGGCGATGGCCGTCCAAGGGCGCACTGCTGTTGGCCGTCCTCGAGCCGGGGCTCGAGCGTTTCGACCACGATCCTGATACCGGTTCGCTGGGCGGGGATCTGCTTGCCCTGATGCTGATGACCGGGGAAACCGCGGCCTTGCCCGAGGGGCAGGCGGTCCACCGCGCGGTCGGGTCGACGTCGGACGAACTCCAAGAGCTCGTCGATGCCGTCAATGACCGTGCGCTGGGCGCATTCAATCGTGCGTTGGATCGCGCACGTGCCCGAGGCGAGGCGGGACCAACCGACGACACCGAAATGATCGCGCACTTAGCGTTCTTCGGCCTCGTGCTCTGGGGGGAGACCCGCAAGCGCACGCCCACCGAGGAGGAGTGCCGCCGGATCTTGCGAGTCGTGCTCGCACCGCTGGCCGGCAGTACCTCGTCGCCGCCTGCGCGCTCAGACAAGTGATATCAATGGCTGTCAACACGGAGGATTGGGAGCCGCACCGGTCGCAACTATCAACTTCTCTTGGAAATCGGCTAATCCGGGTGAGGTGATCAATCTCTTGGTTGCCGGTTGTGGGGCTGCTTATGCCATGCCCCGGGTTGTTCAGACGCGGATGAACGACTCACCGCATTAGGCCGCGTCTTCGCTGGCCGTCCAGAGCTGGTCGATGGCGGCGAAGGCGTTGTTGAGGCTTTCGGCGGCAAGCGGTTTGAGATGAGCCATCTTCGGGTTGGCATTGGCCGTCGTGAGTTCCGCGGTGATGAATCGCGGCTGCAGCCCGGTCACTGACAGGGCGTGTGCTAACCAGATCTGAGCATGATCCCAGCCTTCGCGCGGCGTGCCCGGACCGTAACCGCCGCCGCGGCTGGCAAGCACGATGAAGTCGGTGTCGCCGAGCAGGCCGGTATGGGTCTCGGCGTCGATGGACAAGTCCGTGGCGACGATGTGGTCGACCCAGGCCTTGACCGTGCTAGGCGGACCGAAGTTATACAGTGGGAAGCCGAGCAGGACCGTGTCTGCCTGTTTGATCTCGTCGATCAGTTCGGCGCTTAGCGCGAATGACGCGTCTTGTGCCGCGGTGCGCTGCTCCGCGATCACCATTCGCGCCATTCCCGTCGCGGCGTCCAGGTGCTGTATCGGGCTGGTGCCGAGATCGCGGTAGGTCACCGTTCCGTCGGGATGGGCGGCCCGCCACCGATCGGTGGCGCGGGCGGTCAGTCGACGACTCACCGAGTCGTCGGCTCGGACCGAGGAATCTATGTGCAGCAGGTGGGACATTTCTAACCCTCCATAGTTCGATTGTTTGACTACGACTACCTCGCTGGGAAAGGCTGTGTAATCACCTCCCCTGTGCCGCAACGCTTTCCGGGACTGGTGTCTGGCCTGGGCAGTAGTAGGGACCGAAGATCTCATACGTCACCCGCTTGGGGTTGAACGGCTCGGCGTCGTTGGCCAGGCCGGAGCCCGCTCGGGTGATCTCGTTGTCCGAGCCGAACACTCCACGCGCGCGGTAGACCGTGAACCCCGCGATGGCGATCGCAACCACAATCAACAGCGGTATCCACGCTGGTTTAAGTACGTTCATCTCCGAATCTCCGAATCTCCGAATCTCCGAATCTCCGAATCTCCGAATCTCCGAATCTCCGTCGTCCGTTGGTCTTTGACGCAGCTCGTGATCATGTCCGCGTGGCGAAAGCCGCCGCATCAGCCCAGTCCGTCAGGTGCTCGGTCACCGCGCGTGTCCTTCGTTGGTCGACCGTCCAGCTTCAAGCTAGCGCAGAAATCATCCAATGGCAACATAGCGTTGCCATTTGTGCTAGCGTGGTGGCTTACCGACAGTTCGACACGCCAAATGAGGAGCGTGCACACATGACGCTTGACCTAACGCCGGATCAGCTGTTGTCGACCACGCGCACAGTGCGCAAACGCCTCGATTTGTCGCGCCCTGTCGAGCGCGAACTGTTGGAGGAGTGTTTCGACCTTGCCTTCCAAGCACCGACCGGTGGCAACCAGCAGGGCTGGCACTTTGTCGTGGTCACCGACGCCGACCACAAGAAGGCTCTTGGGAAGCTGTACCGGAAATCCCAAAGCGAGACCGAGCCGCCGTCGGCCCCTCCCGGACAGCAGGCCGTGATGAACTCCGCCGCCTACCTGGCTGAGCACCTGCAGGAGGTGCCGGTCCTGGTCATCCCGTGCATCGAAGGCCGGTATGAAAACGCTCCTCCCCTTTGGCGAGCCATCGCGTGGGGATCGATACTGCCCGCGACCTGGAGTTTCATGCTGGCCGCCCGCGC
>JAVROG010000541.1:0-11136 GCA_032162865.1 Mycobacterium sp.
GCGCGCGGCAGCCAACACGATCACCACATTGTGGACCTACAACCCGACGAACGTGGACACCCTTGCCGATCGCGCGGCCAACCACCTCACCGGTGATTTCGGCGCTCAGTACCGCAAGTTCGCCGATCACATCGCGGCGCCCATGAAGCAAGCCCAGACAACCAACTCCACCGAAGTCACCGGGGTCGCGGTCGAGTCACTGGAGGGTCCGAATGCCGTCGCCATCGTGTACACCAACACCACCACCACCAGCCCGCTGACCAAAAACATTCCGTCGCTGAAATACCTGTCCTATCGGCTCATCATGAAGCTCGAGGATGGGCGCTGGAAGGTGACCCGGATGACGACTGTCACCTCGTTGGATCTGACACCCCACCTCTAGCGCACCGGGCTCGGCGATGGTGAGCGCCTCCCCGGTATCGGACCGGTCAACCGTTACGGCGCTGCTATTGCTGACATTCGCCACCGGGTTGGCCGACGCGATCAGTGTCCTGGCGCTCGGTCATGTGTTCGTCGCCAACATGACTGGCAACGTGATCTTTCTGGGCTTCTGGCTCGCGCCGAGATCCACCATCGACCTGACCGCCGCCGTCGTGGCATTTCCAGCATTCGTGTCGGGCACCATTCTTGGCGGCAGGTTGGCTCGGCACTTCGGTGAGCAGAGGCGGCGCTGGCTCACCGCCGCCCTGGGACTCGAGGCCACCCTGTTGGTGGTGCTGTCGATCCTGGCCGGTGTGGGGGTGCTGCACTATCACGACAACACCAAGCTCCTCGTGATCGGCGGGATGGCGATCGCCTACGGAGTGCAACACTCCACCGCCCGCCACTTCGGCATCCCGGAACTAACCACCACGGTGTTGACGTCGACGATCGTCGGTCTCGGAGTCGACAGCCGGCTGGCCGGCGGCGCTGGAAAACGCGCGCGGCTGCGCTACAGCGTCGTCCTGACAATGTGCGCCGGCGCAACGGTCGGTGCGACCATCACGCGGGTGGCCATAGCCCCGGTGCTGACCCTCGCGGCAGCAGTGGTCGCGACCAGCCTGCTGATTTTCCGTTTCGGCCCCGCGGACGGCAAACCCGTTGCGGAGCTGAACAATTAGTTGAACGCGAGCCAGCTGGGCAATGCCCGCTCGTGCGAGTCGCACAGCACCTGACGGGTGTCGCAGGACCCCTTCGGCGCTCCCGCGCCGGCCCACATCCCGCCGGTGTCGCGGCGTACCACGATCGCCGACGACCCACCACCGTCCAGCAGGATAGCCGTATCGCTGCCCAGCCCACGGAACAGATCCTGGATGTTGTCCGGGGTGTAGTTGCCTCCCTCGAAGACGTACATCTCGTCTTTCTGCTTCGAGTAGGCTAGCGCCGTGCGCGCCGCGCTCGGACCGCCGTCATGAAGCTGCCCGGTATTGCCCGGGGAAAGCAGCCCGATCCCGGCCACCGCGACGAACTTCTCGTTCTTGTTGAGCAGGTCCTGGATCACCGGTGTGGCGACGTCGTAGTCCTGACCGCCCTTCGGGCGCAGGACATACGGTGCGCCACCTGCGGGCAGGATCATCGTCGTCAGCGACGTCCAGGACTCACCTCCGCCAGAAAGGCCCTGCTTGCCGGGGTAGGCGACAGTCCCGGTGACCGCCTCGTTGGCGCGGCCCTGGCCGTGGGTGTTGTCGACGAAGGCACCCAGCGGTGAGGTGCAGTTGGTCGTCCGCCAGGAGCCCCCCTTCTGCCCCCGGACGTCGAAGAAGTTGGCGTTGATCGCGATCGTCGGCTGTCCCATTCGTTGCCACGCCTGCAACGGGGCATAGGTCTCCGATGCCTGCCACAGTCCTTCGCCAGTGCGCGCGCCGGCGTTGTTTTCACAGCGCGCCTGATCACCTTGGTGGGTGTCCACCAACAGGTGCGGCTGCAGCCGGGTCGACGCGTTCTTGATGATCATCAGATGGCCGCCGTTGTTCATCTCGTACCAGTGACCGGCGCCATCGAGTAGCGGCATGGGGTGGCCGCCGCCGAAGTTGTACACCAGGTAGGAACCCTTGGTGGTGGAGATAGCCTGTTCGAGCATTTCGCGTGCGTCGGCGGCTCGTGCGACCGGCTGGCCGGTGGTGCTGGTCAGCGTGACACATGCCGCCAGGGCTGCGCAGCTCGCCGCAAGTCTGCGCAAAACGGCAGATGGCGACAGCACGGGGAGCCCTTTCGACCGGATTCGGAAGATGCAAAGAACTCAGCATCAGTCACATACGTCACACTGTCAACTTTAGTAACAGCGACGTGACGGTTCGGCCGCGCTGGAATTACGTTTGCTCGCTTGAACTTTCGGGGACAGACTCGGCTGCCGGGCCGGCATCGAGGCCGGGCGGGGCTGCGGTGTCGGCATCCACCGCGGGTGTGGTTTCGGGAGTCGGTTCGGGGGCCGATTCACGCCCCTTCGAGCGCGCCTGGTGCTGCGCCTGGTGTTCGGCGGCGATCGCCAAGGAGACGGCGCCCTGAATCCGGTGGAAACCTTTGCGGTCGTACATGGCCGTGATGATGCCGCCGAACAGCAGCCCGATCACCAGGCCGATGGCAGTCATCATCAGTGCCTGGGACAGGCCGGCATCCGCCTGCCCATTCAGATAGAGCAGCGACCGCACGCCCAGGAACACCTGGTGCATCGGCTCGAACTCGGCCAGCCAACGGAAGAACTGCGGCACCGCTTCCAGGGGCACCGTGGCGCCCGCCGATGGCAACCCGAGGATCACGAAGACCAGCATGCTGAACAGCAGGCCCATTGAGCCGAGCACCGCGATCAGCGAGCTGGACGTGATGCCCACCGCACTGATGGCTAACACCCCGTAAAGCCATAACTGCCAGCCCAGCGTGATCGGCATGCCGAGTTTGTGAGCTATTTCCATATAGATAGCCGAGGTCAGCAATGCCAGGATCACCATGATTCCCCACTTGACCAACAGCGTGCGGAACCGCGAGATGTTGACCTGCTCAACCCAACGATAAACCGGACCGAATTCGGCTGGTACATAGCCGAGCATCGAATCCACCAGTGTGCTGACCACAATGCTTCCGGTGAAGCCGGCCAGCAACAGCAGGAGCGCGTAATAGAACGCCGACAGCCCGTTGCCGGTGCCGTTCGGCAGGGGGTTGTACACGGCTGACTTGACCTCGATCGGACTGGCCAGGGCCAGTACCGACGCTCCAGCCATGGGAGCGCCACCGGCCTGCGCCGTCACATCAGCCGAAAGTCTCTCGCCCACTTTGCTGTTCGCTACCGCGATGGCCTGGTTCAGGGCCTGGCCCGCGATGCTGGAGCCCAATGTGCCCGCCCGAGGATTGGTCGAGATCGTCACGGAGGGCCGTTCGGCACGGTTGGCCGTCAGCGCGCTCTCGCCCAGATCGCGCAACCTCGACGAGAACCCTGGCGGAATAACCAGTTCGCCGTACGCTTGCGCCCGGTCGAGTTGCTGTTTGGCCTCGGCGTGCGATACCACGCGGACATCGAACTTCTCCTTGTCCAAGCCGCCCACCAGACCGTCCGCGATCTGCTTGCCGTAGGGCCCGGCGTCCTGATTGACGACCACGATCGGAAAATGCCGCAGGTTGGTGGTCGGATTGAGGATGCCGCCCAGGTAGAGCGCCGACAACGCGGACATCAGGGCCAGAGTGATGACGATCGGTGCCAGCCAGAACCGCACGGTGCGAAGCGCTTTGATGTTCCGGTTAGGCTTGGGCGCCGCGTGCCGGGGCTGTTTCTCGGACTGCTTCTGAGACATCGGGGCTCCTGTCTGTCGTGCCCACTCTAATGTCGGTTAGTCGCCCAGCTTCGCGTGCATCTCCCAAACCAGCACTTCGGCAGGCTCGGCGGCCGTCAGTTGGCGGCCATCTGTGTCGGTGAGCCGGACCGCGTCGCCCGTACCGAGTTCACCGGCGCCCTCGCAGGTCACCCGACCGCGTGCCACGAAGGCGTGCAGGTACGGTGCCGCGGGTACGTTGACGGCGTCGCCGGCCTCCATCCGGACGCAATGCAGTGCGGCGCCGTTGTGGTGCAGGGTGATCGGGGCATCGCGGTTCGGGATGCCTGAGGCGATGGTGACCAGGCCGCTGCGGAGCAGTCGATCATCGATCTCGTGTTGTTGGTAACCAGGCTGGATACCGGTCTCATCAGGTAGCACCCACATCTGGACGAAATGCACTGACTGCGTGGGTGAATCGTTCCTTTCCGAATGCAGTATGCCGCTGCCGGCCGACATGCGTTGCGCCAGGCCCGGATAGATCACGCCGTTATTGCCTGCGGAATCCTGGTGCGTCAGTCCGCCTTCCAGGACCCAGGTGACAATTTCCATATCGCGGTGCGAGTGGGTGTCAAAACCGTTGCCGGGTGCGACGATGTCGTCGTTGTTCACCAGCAGCAGCCCGTGGTGGATGTTGTCCGGATCGTAGTGGTCGCCGAACGAGAACGAATGCCTGGATTCCAGCCACGATGTCGTGGTGACGGCCCGGTCGGCGGCACGCCGGATATCCACGATGGCAGACACGACTCCCACAGTAACGTCCGCGGCAGCGGCTAAAACGGTCAAGTGAGCAGCTGCTGCGCGTGCCGCAGCGCCGCCTCGAGCTGGGTCAATGTCAGATCCACCGTGCCGCCGAGATGGATTTCGATTTGATACTCCGGCTGACCATCTCGGCCGAAGATTGGGAGGATGACGAATTCCGTTGCCGCAAGCTCTGTTTCGAGGACGTTGGTAACCGATCGTAGCGTCACCATCGTCATCAGTGCGGTCAGCTGACGAGTGACCTGGGTGGTCGGCTCCAAGGAGGTCAGCACGGTGACCAACCGGTCGTGCAGCGATTGGTGGGTGTCGTCGAACCGCCACGCGCCGTAGCCGCGGGCCCGGATGTCGGCGAGCACCCCCAGGTGCTGGGTGATTTCGGCGCGGGTCGGCGGGGGCATGACCCGGCGCAGCCATTCCTGCACGGACTCGTCGTCCCGCCAGGCCATGGCGACCAAGCCGAACGGCGGGTCGATCGGGAAACGTTGCCCGACGGCGTGCTCTCCGTCGGTGCCATGGCCGAACGCGTCGACGGTGCTCAGATGCCGCCTGCCGATCTTTGACATCGAGCACCCCGCCCCGAGTGTGTCGTGCAAGAAGCTCAGCGCGTCACGGCCGCGATCCAGCAGCGGAAACTGCCGGCGCAGGCCGTGAACCAGCCCGAACAGGCCGCTGCCCAACCCGTAGCTGCGGTCGTCGTGGCGCGTCACCCACCCGCGCCCCTCCAGTTCGGCGAGCACCAGCGCGCAGGTCGAGCTGCTGATCCCGCAGATCTTGGCGATCTCGGCCGAGGTTCTACCGGCCGGTGAACCCGCCAGCGTGGTGAGCACGTCCATCACTCGGCCCGTCGGCGGCGACTTGGCGGTTGACGCGACCACGGTCGGCTCCTTAACATCCGTCCAAAATATAGATATATACGTCCTAATATTAGGAGATGCAATGCTGAAAGTGGGGGTGTGGGGCCCGGGATCCATGGGTGTGATCGCGCTGCGGGGAGTCATCGACCATCCCCAGCTGCAACTGGTCGATCTCGTGGTCCACAGCGATGCCAAAGCCGGTCGTGACGCCGGCGAACTCTGCGGAATCCAGCCAGTGGGAGTGGTGGCCACCCAGGACCCCGCGGCGATGCTGGCCGGCGACGCCGACGTGGTGGTGTATGCCGCCGCCGCCAACCTGCGGCCACTGCAGGCCATCGAGGACATGACGGCGATCCTGCGCGCCGGAAAGAACGTGGTGTCCTGTTCGGTGGTGCCGCTGGTGTTTCCCGACGCCGTCGATGGCGCATTCACCGAGCCGTTGCGGCAGGCCGCCCTCGCGGGCCAGGCGTCCTTTTTCACCACGGGGATTGACTCCGGCTTTGCCAATGATGTTTTGCCACTGGTGCTTTCGGGAGTTTCCCGGGTGATCGAGTCGATTCGGGTGACGGAGATGTTCAACTACGCCACCTATCCGGACAAGGCCGCGGTGTATGAGATCCTGGGCTTTGGGCAGCCACCCGAAGCCACGCCGTTCGCCGCTGCGCCCGGAATCTTCACGTTCGGCTGGGGCCCGGTCCTGCATCAACTGGCAGCCGGGTTGGACATCAAAATCGATCGCATCGAGGAGAACGTCGAACGGGTCGCCGCCACCGAGGCTTTCGACACTCCCACCGGTCACATCGCGGCCGGGACCATCGCGGCGATGCGTTCGACACTGACCGGATACGTCGGGGACACCGCGACCCTGGTTCTCGACCATGTGACGCGCATGCGCGACGACATCGCACCGGACTGGCCGCAGCCACGCATCTGCATCGAGCCCAAGGACCTCGGATACGGTCCGGCGTCCGGCCGCGGCCTGTATCGCGTGGAGATCGACGGTTCGCCGAGCATGCGTTGCGAATTCGAAATGGCCGACGACGGTGACCACGACCTAGGTGCCCGTATCGCGGGCGCGTCGCGGATGGTGAACGCGATTCCCGCGGTCTGTGCCGCCGAGCCCGGACTGCTCTGTGCGCTGGATCTCCCGTTGGTCACCGGTGCCGGCCTGGTGCGCCCGGTGTCCGGGCCGGCACCGGACAGTCGGCTCTTCTAATGCTGGGGTACGTCGCGGCGGCGAGTTCAAGGATCTCGTCGCGGTCTGCCTTCAGGACGAACCCCGATTGGATCGCCGAGTCGAGTGCGGTGGTGAAGAGCTCGACGTACTCGTCGACCCCGCCGGGGTAGAGGCGACCCAGTGTCGCGTCGTCGAATGGCTCGCCGGATCCAAAGAGCATCACCATGAGGTTGTCTGGTGCTTCGCCGTCACCGGAGGTCCGGGCGATGGGTACGTCTACCCACGGTGTGCGGACACCGCCCCGGGCCAGTCCGTTCGCGTCGAGAGTCGGCCCAGCCGGATCGGATTCGTTGACCTCGATCGGTGGACCACTCGGCGGTGCTGTACCCGTTCCTACCCACGCGTTGAGCGCGGCGACCGCGGCTTGGACAACGTAGTGGTGTTGCGGGCCGAAATTGATGTAGTGGTCGAGTTCCTGACCCATCAGATTGTTCGTGGGTGCGTATGCCGCCACCAGGTCCTTGATCGGCGCAGAGCCGGAGTCGATCGGCGCCACTTGGATTGTGTAGTTGTCGGCGTGCGCGGTCCCGGGTATCTCCCAGGTCCGGAACAGCTCGTTGTCCGGTTGTCTTGCGTGCAGGTAACCCAACCGGGCAGTGCCGAAAAGGTCGGTTTCAGTGATGACCGTCAGAAGCGGCACGCGCAGATCGGCTCGGAACTTGACCGCCTCGGTGGTGCTGGACTGCAATTCATCGAAGACGGAGCCTTCGCCCAGCGGTGCGGCCGGGCCGAACCGGGAATGCACCAGGAAGCCGTCGTAGGCGCGGGCGAGCGGATCGACGGCGTTGACGTAAGTGGTGAGAAACATTGCCGACTGGGATTCTCCGATGGCGATGACGTCTCGCACGTCCAGCTCGTCCAGGACGCCTTTTCTCGCAAGCTCGCCCATCTGGGAAAAGATGTCGTAGGCGAACGCGTCGCCGGGATGGCTCAGCTCGGCATACCGGATGGGGTCTTGACTCTTTAGCGACATGTCGAACCCGAGCATGTTGATGCCCCCGTCCACACCGACTTTCTGTGCCGAGACAGCCACGTATGCGTAGCCGGAGCGCAGGATTTCGCGATGGGCCATCATCCATACGGCCGGAGCGTCGATGCCGCCGCTGACGTTGAGCCATTCGACCAGCACCGTGCCGTTGAACCGGGCTGAGTCGGTGGGTGTGAGCACGACGATCCGTGTGGTGTAATCGGCCGCGCCCGAGGCGGTTATGCTCCATCGACCGTCTGGACCCAACTCCGATTCAGGGGTGTAGGACGAGGCTGTACCGGACACGAAGTACTCCTGCGCGCCGTAGCCGACACCACCAATGTCAAAGGCACCCAACAAAAGTGATGGCTTGCCGGGCACATGCCTGACGTTCGGCGGGTCGGTCACACGTACTGCGGTAGCCCGAATTTGGAGAACAGCGACTCGTCGAGGAATGCCACCACATGTGACAGCCCGCCGGGCCCGATGTCCAACACGTGTAACTGAAAGGGCACGTGCCGATCGCCCGAGCGCATGTACATGGCCGCGCCGGGCTGTCCGTTGGCGACGAACGGGAGCATGCGCATATCGCCCGGATGATCGGCCGGGCATTGCTGATGGATGAGCGTGATGATGTCCCGCGCGCCCTGATACCAACCGGTGTACGGCGGCATTTCCCAGATCGCCTCGGCGGTGAACAATTCCACCAGTCGGTCGATGTCATAGGTCTCGAATGCGGCGATGTAGCGGGCCAGCAGGTCTTGGGCCTCCGCCGAATCCGGCGCGGCCAGCCGGTCATCGGCGCTGGGTCCGACGGCGTCGAGCTGAGTGCGGGCCCGCTGCAGCAGACTGTTGACCGCCACGGTGGTGGTGCCGATGGCCTCGGCCACCTCGGCCGCCTTCCACTGCAGCACGTCGCGCAGCAATAACACCGCCCGCTGCCGGGCAGACAGGTGTTGCAGCGCGGCCACGAATGCCAGCCGTACCGACTCCCGGGAGCCGACGATCGTCAAGGGGTCCGCGGGATCCTCCGTTGCGGTCGGAAGTGGTTCCAGCCAGGGCACTTCGGCGCGTTCGACCAGCTCCGCCGTCGGGTCCGAGCTGGAGGTGCCCAGCCCGGTCGGCAGCGGCCGCCGCTGCCGGCTTTCCAGCGCGGTGAGGCAGGTGTTGGTCGCTATGCGATGCAGCCAGGTGCGTACCGAGGACTTGCCCTCGAATCGGTCGTAGGACTTCCAAGCCCGCAGCAGCGTCTCCTGCACCAGGTCCTCGGCGTCGTGCAGCGACCCCATCATCCGGTAACAGTGCGCGAGCAGTTCGCGTCGATACCGCTCGGCATGGGCGGAGAAATCCGCGGGACTCTCGCCGATCGGGTTTTCGATATTTTCAGTGAGGACACTCACCCCGTTGAGGGTACGCAGAGTCTCCGACAAACATCGCGCGAGGATGCGACGTTCAGCCCGTAAGCTGCCCGTAATGACTACCACCCGCACCGAACGGACCTTCGACGGCGTCGGTGGCATACGCATCGTCTATGACGTGTGGACGCCGGACGTCGCGCCGCGTGCGCTGGTGGTACTCGCCCACGGTTTCGGTGAGCATGCCCGCCGTTATGACCACGTCACGCGACGGTTGGGCGAGGCTGGACTGATCACCTATGCCCTCGATCACCGTGGCCACGGTCGTTCGGGTGGTAAGCGGGTGACGGTGAAGAACGTCGGGGAGTTCACCGCCGACTTCGACACGCTTGTCAGCATCGCGAGCCGGGAAAATCCCGGGCTCAAGCGCATCGTGCTCGGGCACAGCATGGGCGGCGCGATCGTGTTCGCCTACGGCGTGGAACGGCCGGACAACTACGACCTGATGGTGTTGTCGGCGCCGGCGGTGGCCGCACAGGACATGGTGCCGGGGGTGGTGTCGCTGGCTGCCAAGGTTCTGGGGGTGGTGGCACCTGGCCTGCCGGTGCAGGCACTCGACTTCAACGCCATCTCGCGTGACCCCGAAGTGGTGAACGCCTACAACAACGACCCGTTGGTGTACCACGGGAAGGTTCCGGCCGGGATTGGCCGTGCGTTGCTGCACGTCGGCGAAACCATGCAGCAGCGGGCACCGGCCCTGACGGCCCCACTGCTGGTGGTGCACGGCACTGGCGACCGACTGATCCCCCTCGAAGGCAGTCGCCGCCTGGTCAAGTGTGTGGGCTCGGGCGATGTCGCGCTGAAGGAATACCCGGATCTGTACCACGAGGTCTTCAACGAGCCCGAGCAAGCCAAGGTCCTCGACGACGTGGTGGCGTGGATCAACTTGAGGCTGTGAATTCACCTCGACGGGAAGTCGTACGGCTGCGCTAGTTTGGCGCGGTGGCGGATAACAAGATGACGACCGACGACAAGATGCTGTCCCGCATCGCGGCCCTGCTGCGTCAGGCTGAAGGCACCGACAACTCCCACGAGGCCGACGCGTTCATGAGCGCCGCCCAGCGGTTGGCGACGGCCGCCTCTATCGATTTGGCGGTGGCTCGCTCGCATTCGAAGAATCGCTCGGCCGCCCAGGCCCCCACCCAGCGCACCATCACCATCGGCGCGGCGGGCACCCGCGGGCTACGCACCTACGTGCAACTCTTCGTACTCATAGCCTCGGCAAACGATGTGCGTTGTGACATCGCGTCGAATTCCACGTTCCTCTACGCCTACGGATTCGCCGAGGACATCGACGCGACGCACGCTCTGTACGCCAGTTTGGTGGTTCAGATGGTTCGGGCCTCCGATGCCTACCTCGCCTCGGGTGCGCACCGGCCCACGCCCACCATCACCGCCCGGCTCAACTTCCAGCTGGCGTTCGGGGCTCGCGTCGGTCAGCGTCTAGCTGAGGCTCGCGAGCAGGCCCGCCAGGAGATGACCAAGGACCGTAGTCGCGCGCCTGGTACCGCTATAGCGCTGCGGGACAAGGAAGTTGAGCTGCACGACTACTACCGTGGTGCATCAAAGGCGCGAGGCACCTGGCAAGCCAACCGGGCCGCTGCCGGTTACTCGTCGGCGGCACGACGCGCGGGGGACCGGGCCGGGCGGCGAGCGCGGCTCGGGGACAGTCCCGAGTTGCCCGGAGCGCGCACCGCGCTGGGCCGGTGACCGGGGCGGAACCGCCACGTCGCGACTCCCAGCGCGCGAAGGTGTACGCGGCTGAACAGTTCGTCCGGATCATGTTTGAGCGTGCCGCCGAGCACGGTTCACCCAGCGTGGATTTTTTCGGCACGCAGTTGACGCTGCCGCCCGAGGGGCGGTTCGCATCGGTGGCCTCAGTGCAGCGTTATGTCGACCAGGTGCTGGCGTTGCCCGCGGTGCGCCGGGAATGGCCGGATGTGGCGCCGTTGCGCGTACGGGCGCGGCGCGCGGCCACCGCCGCACACTACGAAAACCGTGCTGGCGCAGGCACTATCGCCGTTCCGGACCGGGACACCGCCGACTGGGCGATGCGGGAGTTGGTCATACTGCATGAGATGGCGCATCACTTATGTCAATCGGCCCCGCCGCACGGCCCGGA
>JAVROG010000542.1:0-9850 GCA_032162865.1 Mycobacterium sp.
ACCAGCGCGTTGAGCAGCGTGGCGATGACGGTTGCGGCAATCACCCGGGGCACCACCAGTCGGTGGATGGGGTCGATGCCGAGCACCTCCATCGCGTCGATCTCTTCACGGATCGTGCGGGCGCCCAAGTCGGCGCAGATGGCCGTGGAGCCGGCGCCGGCGACCACGAGCACGGTGGTCAGCGGACCGAGCTGGGTGACGGCACCGATCGCTGCGCCCGCACCGGACAGGTCAGCGGCGCCGAACTGGGCGAGCAGCACGTTCAGGGTAAAGATCAGCAGCACGGTCAGTGGGATCGACACCATGATGGTCGGCAAAATCGCGACTCTCATGATGAACCAGCACTGCTCAATCAGCTCCCGCCACTGAAACGGCCGCCGGAAGAGCGCCCTGCCGGTCAGCACGCACATCCGGAAGAACCCGCCGATCAATGTCAGCGGCTTATCCAGCTGATCGCGGACGTAGCCCACCAGGTGCGGACGCGAGGATGTCGTCACGATTGCCCCTCCACGGGAGGGCTGCTCGTGTGCCGGCGCTGCGGCGATTCTTGTCGCACGCCTCCTCCTTGCCCCGACCCTAATTGTGTGACCCACAGCTCCCTACCCGCAGGTAGTAACTGAGACCACAGGAATGTACCCGATGGTCGCCCACGTGTGTATAGCAACTCGGCTATTGACATTCCGTCAGCACCTGGCAAACATTCTCGTCCCGTCAGCTTTCTCCTCATGTGGCAGAATCCTTTGGCGCAGAATGCTTTTCGGAGTCACGGTGGGCCCCGTAGCGCAATCTCAGTTCAGTTTTAAGAACCTTCCCGGCGGGATTGCGCGGCAGTGCGTCGACAATCTCGAGCGCCTTGGGATGCTTGTAGCGCGCAAGCCGCTCGGTCAGGTACTCACCTAGCTCTTCGATCCGAAGGGGTCCATCCGTTACAGCGGCGACCGCGATTGGCACCTCGCCCCATCGCCCGTCCGTCCGGCCGATGACCGCGACTTCGACGATGCGGGGGTGACTGGCCAGAACGTTCTCCACCTCGGCGCAGTAGATGTTCTCGCCACCGGAGATGATCATGTCCTTCTTGCGGTCGACCACCCAGACGTAGCCGTCCTCGTCCATCCGGACCAGGTCGCCGGAATGGAACCAACCGCCGGCGAAGGCCTCCGCGGTGGCACCCGGGTTGTTCCAGTAGCCGCTCATCAAGGTCGGTGCGCGGTAAACGATCTCGCCCACCTCACCGACGGGCACGTCGTTCATCTGGTCGTCGACGACGCGGGCGGATACCGTCGGTATCACCCTGCCGACCGATCCCCGCTTGCGGATCGCATCGTCGCCGAGCAGCATGCACGTGACCGGTGACATCTCAGTCTGGCCGAATGCGGCCAGTATCTGGGTGCCCGGAAAGATCTCAGACATCTGCCGCAGCAACACATCCGGCGCCGGAGCCGCACCCCAGGACATCACCCGCAGTCGCAGATCACGCGGCTTTGCCTGCTGTTCTGCGCACACCGCCTGCCACTGCGCGGGAACCAGGAATATGCCGGTGACCTTCTCGGCTTCCAGTACGTCGAGCAGTTGCCCGGGGTCGAAGGCGCCGAGGGGATAGATCACCGTCGGGAGGCCGAGCAGTATCCCGCTCAGGAGGTTGCCGATCCCGGCGATGTGGAACAACGGGACACCGATGAAGCCGACGTCATTATTGAGATCGGCACCGCTGGTGTAGAGCATGGTCATGGTCTGACCGGTCAGGTTCGCATGGGTGAGCACGGCGCCTTTGGGTCGCCCGGTGGTGCCCGAGGTGTACATGATCAGGGCTGGCGAGTCACTCGGGATGTCGATCGGCTCGGGCAACTCGCCCGGCTCATTCATAAGGTCTTCATAGAAGAGGACAGTGCCTTCGGCGGCGTCGCCCGACACGTTTCCCGCAGCATTTCCCGCTATCAAGACCGCGTCCAGCAGGGGCGCGATGTCGCGAACACCGATTGCCACCGGAGCCAGGACGGCTTCGGTGATCATCACCCGGGCTCCGCTGTCCTCCACCAGGAAAGCGATCTCGGTGGGAGTGAGCCGAAAGTTCAGTGGAACGGCGATGGCCCCGAGCATGTTGGCCGCGAGCACCGACTCGACGAATTCGGTGCGGTTGAGCATCAAGACCATGACCCGATCGCCGACACCGACCCCGCGGCGGCTCAGTGCGCCGGCCAGCGCCGCGACTCGTTGCTGCAGGTCAGCCCAGGTCAATGTGCGTCCGAGGAATCGCAGCGCCGGCACCCGCGGGTGCATCATCGCGTGCCGCTGAAGTTGATTGACCCAGTTCTGCCGTCGAGCCAGATACGGCTGCTCGACTGCGGAGGCTTGGGGCTCGCCAGCTGCTCTAGTCAGGTGGCTGGCCAGTTGGGCGATCAACTACGTCCCTTCCCTGCCTTCTGTCGCATGCGCACCGCTTGCGTCACGCTGATATTTGATAAAACATGTGTTGTCTGGGTCACATTAACGGCCCACGAAGTCCTTAACAAGAGCTGAATGAAGACCCGATAAGCCGCTGAAAGGCCTGGCAGGCCACGTGAACGCACCTCTATCGGCCGCACCGGACCGGAAGCCCCGGAAGCGCCGACCGCTGCGCCGAGCGCAGCTGTCCGATGAAGTGGCGGGCCGCCTGCGGACGGCGATCATGTCTGGGACGTTGCGCGCGGGAACCTTCATCCGACTCGACGAGACCGCCGCCGAACTCGGTGTGAGCATCACGCCGGTGCGCGAGGCACTGCTGAAGTTGCGCGGTGAAGGCATGGTGCAGCTGGAGCCGCATCGCGGCCATGTGGTGCTGCCGCTGACCCGGCAGGACATCGAAGACATTTTCTGGTTGCAGGCCACCATCGCCCGGGAACTGGCCGTCAGCGCGACAAACCGGATCACCGAACGGGACATCGTCGAACTTCAGCGCATCAACGACCTGCTGGCGGCCGCGGTCGGGACCGGTGATGTCGAGGCGATTGCCTCGCTCGAATTCTCGTTCCACCGCGTCTTCAATCAGGCCAGCGGACGGATCAAACTGGCCTGGTTTCTGCTCAACGCGGCGCGCTACATGCCGGCGCAGCTCTATGCCGCCGATCCCCAGTGGGGTGAGGCCGCGGTCCACAACCACCGCGGCTTGATCGCCGCGCTGCGCAGCCACGACTCCGTCGCGGTGGTCGAACACACCACGTGGCAATTCACCGACGCGGCCCGCCGGCTGATCGAGACGCTGGATCGGACCGGAAGCTTCAGTTAGATGGTGGCTAGGTTCCCAATTCCTCGGCACGCTGCTTGACGTTGGCGGCGAGTTGCTCCAGCACGTTGTTCAACAACATCTTCACCATCGGCGCGGGCACCGGCATGCTGGGCTCGACGTCGATGTCCACCGTGAGCAGGCTGTCGGCACCGGTTGCCACCACACTGAACAGTTGCTCTTGCTTGGTGAACAGATCGCCCTGTTGCATCACGGTCTGGATTTGGTTCTCGCCGGGGTAGTACACGGCGTGGATATAGACGCCTTCCAAGCCGTTGATAGAGGTGTCGAGTCGCACCTGGCTGGCCCGGCCGTCGTCGTAGCGAGCAAGCACCCAAGCACCCTTGATGCCCTCATTCCATTCCGGGTACCGCTCGATGTCGGAGACGATGCCCATGATGGCGGCGGCGTCCGCGCTGACCTCGACCGTCTTGCTCAAAACTGGCATTGGCAAAGCATATCTGCGACAAATCGTGCTCAATTGACGCAGGCGGTCTCCAGCAGTGCGCGGATGGCGTCGGGAATCGGGACCGGCCTGCGGCTGTCCCGGTCGACGTAGACATGCACCCAGTGCCCCAGCGCCGCGATCGACCGCTGGGCCGCCTTGAATACCCCGAGTCGGTAGGTGACGCTGCTGCGGCCCAGACGCGTGACGGCGAGGCCGACTTCGAGGCTTTCCGGGAAAGCCAGCTCGGAGAAGAATCGGCAACCCGACTCCGCGACGATGCCCAGCTCGGGAATGTTGAGCGGGTCGACGCCGGTGCTGGTGGTGATCCAGGCGTTGATCGCGGTGTCGAAAAGTTGATAGTAGACCGCGTTGTTGAGGTGGCCGAACATGTCGTTGTCGGCCCAGCGGGTGAGCACCGGCCACAGCACCGGGAAGTCGGCGCTGGTGAGGTGGTCCCGCCCGGATGGAACTGACGGGGGAACCCCTGGAGCCTGAGCCATGGTTGTATTCCAGCATGTCCCTCATCCGCGGAGCGGTGCTGGAGCGGATCGGCGCGCCACGGCCGTACGCCGATTCCCGGCCAATCAGCGTCGTCGACCTCGACCTGCAGGATCCGGGTAGCGGCGAGGTGTTGGTGCGCATCGAGGCCGCGGGCGTATGCCACTCCGACCTTTCGGTGGTGGACGGCAACCGGGTGCGGCCGGTGCCGATGCTGTTGGGCCATGAAGCGGCGGGGATCGTCGAAGCCCTGGGTGACGGTGTCGATGATCTGGCCGTCGGCCAGCGGGTGGTGCTGGTGTTCCTGCCACGCTGCGGATACTGCGCGGCCTGCGCGACGGAAGGCGTGAGGCCCTGCGAGCCAGGCAGCGCCGCGAACAACGCCGGGACACTGCTTGGGGGTGGGAAGCGGCTGGCCCGCGACGGTCACCCGGTCTACCATCACCTCGGCGTCTCGGGTTTCGCCACGCACGCGGTTGTCAATCGGGCCAGTGCAATTGCCGTCCCCGCCGACGTGCCACCCAGTGTCGCCGCCCTGCTCGGGTGCGCAGTGCTGACCGGTGGGGGCGCGGTGCTCAATGTGGGTAATCCGCGACCGGGCCAGTCGGTGGCCGTAGTCGGACTCGGGGGGGTAGGCATGGCGGCGGTGCTCACCGCGTTGACATACGCCGGAGTCCGTGTCATCGGCGTCGATCAACTACCCGAAAAGCTCTCAGCTGCAAAAGATTTGGGTGCACACGAGTCTTATACGCCGGAGCAGGCCGTCGACGCCGGGATCAAGGCCGACGTGGTGGTCGAGGCCGTCGGCCATCCTCGCGCGTTGGAGACCGCGATTGGGTTGACGGCACCGGGCGGACGCACCGTCACGGTCGGTCTGCCGAGGCCGGATGCGCAAATCAGCTTGTCGCCGTTGGGTTTTGTCGCCGAAGGCCGCGCGCTGATCGGCAGCTATCTCGGGTCGGCAGTGCCGAGTCGCGACATTCCCCGGTTCGTCTCGCTGTGGCAGTCCGGCCGCCTGCCGGTGGAATCGCTGGTGTCGTCCACGATCCGGCTGGACGACATCAACAAGGCGATGGACCACTTAGCCGACGGCACCGCCGTGCGTCAGCTCATCACCTTCTGAGCGCATCACTATGACCAATGACATGCCCCTCAGCGACCGGGTGTACCGGCTGCTGCGACTGCCATTGCCGGCGGTATCACTGCGCAACATCGTGATTGTGGCCGCGCTGTCGGTCATCGTCGTGGTGATCATGCTCGGCACGTGGGTGTGGGTCGGAGTCACCAACGATCAGTACAGCCAACTGGATCGGCGGCTGGATTCAGTGAGCAGCCTGGGCGATGTGAGCACGTTGCTGGTCAGCCCACCAGCTTCGGCCACCGATCAGCCCGCCCCCGACGGCAGCCTGGTCCGGACGGTGCGGGTGGGCGGGAGCACCGTGTCCATGCCGAGCAGCATTGTGCTGCCGGTACTTGCGGCCGGCTACGTCACCACGACGATCAATGGTGTCCCCTACCGGGTGCGCACCTTTTCCGCGGGAGGTGCGACGGTGGCGCTGGGCGCGCCGCTGGCCCATGCGCAACACCGGATCGATCAGTTGCACCTTCGGGTGCTGCTGATCTGCGGCAGCGTCATCGTGGGCACCTTCTTGGTGGGCAGCGTCATGTGGTTGATCATGATCAACCCGTTCCGGCTGCTGGCCCAGCAGGCTCGTGCGATCAATGCACAATCCAATCCAGACGAAGTCCAGGTGCGCGGCGTATGGGAAGCCGTCGAAATCGCCGAAGCCGTCGAGGGCATGCTGGCGCGCATCGGCGACGAACAACAGCGTACGAAGGCCGCATTGGACTCTGCTCGCGACTTCGCCTCCGTCGCCTCGCATGAATTGCGTACGCCACTAACCGCGATGCGGACCAATCTCGAGGTGCTGTCGACCCTGGAGTTGCCCGCCCAGCAGCGCGAAGAGGTGCTCGCTGATGTCATGCGCACCCAAAGCCGAATCGAGGCCACGCTCTCGGCGCTGGAACGACTGGCGCAGGGCCAGACCATTACCACGGATGACTTTGTGCCGCTTGATATCACCGAACTGTTGGATCGCGCGGCGCACGATGCCGTGCGCACCTACCCCGACCTGACGGTGTCGCTGCTGCCCTCGCCCACGTTGTTGATGTTGGGACTACCTACCGGTTTGCGGTTGGCGGTGGACAACGCTATCGCCAACGCGGTCAAGCACGGCCACGCCGACCGAGTGCAGCTCTCCGCGGTCAGCTCCCGCGATGGAGTCGAGATCGCCGTCGACGACGACGGAACCGGCGTGCCCGAACACGAACGCACATCGGTCTTCGAACGGTTCTCCCGGGGATCCACCGCGTCGCATTCCGGATCGGGCCTCGGTCTCGCGTTGGTGGCCCAGCAGGCAGAACTACACGGCGGCAACGCATCCCTGGAGGCCAGTTCACTCGGTGGCGCCAGGTTGCTACTGCAACTGCCCGGTCCGCGACCGCCGGCCGAAACCTAGTTGAATGCCCGCGACAACGCGTCGCCCTGCAGTACGAACAGCCGTTTCGACGCCGACCACTCCGGAAGCAACGAATCGAATCCATGGCAGGCGCCGGGAAATACATGCAGCTCGGTGGAGACACCGGCGCGAAGCAGTCGCAGAGCGTATTCCACCGCCTCGTCCCGAAACGGGTCGATCTCCGCACAAGTAATCAATGCCGTTGGCAGACCCGCTAATTGGGTCCGCCGGGCCGGCACGGCTGCCGGTGCCGGGGACTGGCCGGCCAGGTAGTGGCGCCACATCAGCTCGGCGCCCTCGCCGTCGAAGGCCGGGCTCGCCCGAAACTCCGTCCTGGACGCGGTCGGGCGATCGTCGAGCACCGGCTGGTGCAGTAGCTGGAACACCAGCGGCGGCACCACACCGTCGGCGGCCCGGTGCGCCAGGCACGCGGCGAGAGCTGCCCCGGCACTGCTGCCCGCGACCGCCACGCGCGCGGGATCAATACGCAGTTGAGTCGCGTTGTCGACAACCCAGTTGAGGACGCCGGTCGCGTCATCGAGCGCGGCCGGAAACGGGTTCTCCGGCGCGAGTCGGTAGTCGACTGACACCACCGCACACCGTGCGCGGCGGGCGAGCTCCAGGCACTGCCGGTGGTCGGTGTCGAGGTTACCCAGCGCGAAACCTCCTGCGTGGCAATAGACGACGGCCGGCGCCGGTCCGGTCGGGCCGCAGCACCGGTAGATGCGCACCGGCACCGTTCCGGCGGTCGCCTGTGCGGTCGCCTGTTCGATGGCCACGCCCGTGGTGTCCTGCCGGGCATCGGAGCGACGCTGGTTCATCGACTCCCGGATCAGCGGGATCGCGTCGGCGGTGAAGATGGTCCGGGTCACCGCTACGCCGCGCAGCGCGGGGTCCAGCCGATCGGCTAGCGAATCTGCAGGCATTGCCCACCGTCGACGACGAGTTCTGATCCGGTGATGAACGAGGCCTCTTCGGAGACCAGAAACGCGACCGCATCGGCGACTTCGGTGGGACGGCCGAGCCGGCCGAACATCGCCACCGAGGCCAGGCGCTGCTGGATGCTCTCGTCGAGCATCGGGGTGGCGATCGGCCCGGGGAACACCGCATTGACGCGGATGCCGTCCGGTGCGAGTTCGGCGGCAGCGGTCTGGGTCAGGCCCCGCAACGCCCACTTCGCCGAACCGTAGGCGCAGTGCTGCGGGAAAGGCCGTATCGCACCGGTGCTGCAGATGTTGACGATCGCGGCATCGCCGGCCGCCCGCAGGTGCGCGAGCGCGGTGCGCATCCCCAGGAACGCGCCCAGGCAGTTGACCCGCCAGGAGCTTTCGAAGTCTTCGACCGTCTCGTCGGCCAGCGCTGCGCGGTGCAGTCGGCCGGCGTTGTTGACCAGCGTGGTGAGCCCACCGAATCGGTCGACAGCGGCGGCGACGGCGGTCTCCCACTGCGCAGGGTCGGTTACGTCCAAGGGGATCCCCAACACCGCGTCGTCCCCCAGTTCGGTTACCGCGGCGGCCAGGTCGTCGGCGAGCATGTCGCCAGCCGCGACGGAATAGCCCTTGGCCCGAAGCCTTTTCACAATAGCCAGGCCCTGTCCGCGGGCAGCTCCGGTGACCAATGCGACCCGGGTCATGGTTGGGGCACCTCGGGTCTGGCACTGAGTCCACCACTGGTGATGAACTGGCACCGCCGGCGGCGGAACAGCCACTGGCCCTCGCGTCGGACCAGGTCATCGTCGTAGAGTGCCGAGCGCGAGCGCTGGGTACCAGCCTCGACGAACAGCATCTGTGAGCGCACCGACGCAGCGTCCTCTCGGACGTCGATCCGCGCAGCGCCGATCAGGTGCAACCCGTTCGGCGCTTCGCGGAACATCGTGCCGATGCCGTCATGACCCACGAATGTCCTTCCGTAGACTTCGAACTCGGCGTCTTCGGTGAACAGGTTCACACACTCGTCGATGTCGTCGGCGTCCAGGGCGAGTGCGTAAGCCGCCAGCAATTCCCGGATCGCGTCTTGATCGCTCATGGCGCGGTCGCCTCACCTAGATGCAGTGCCGCTCCGCGGCGTAGCGCTTGCGCCTCAGATGCCAGAGTGATCATCTGAAATCCCAACTGCGCCAACTCGTTACCCGTCTTCCCGTCGCTGGCGTGGATTCCGGTAACCAGTCCGGCGTCGGTCGCGGCCCGGTGAATCCGCACAATCGCGTCCAGGACCCGCTCATCTCTGGTGGCGCCGACGACGTCGACACCCATCGAGATGGCCAGGTCGGCGGGCCCGACGTAGATGCCGGCCAAGCCCGCGACGGCGCAGATCTCGTCGATACCAGACACTGCCGCGGCGGTTTCGATCATGGCGAACACGCTCGCCCGGGATTCCAGCGCGGCGGGATCGTGCCCCAGGCTGGCCCGCAGCGGACCGAAGCTGCGCACGCCCGCGGGCGGGTAGCGAGTGGCGGCGACAGCCGCGGCGGCCTGTTCGGCCGACTCGATCATCGCGATGACGACGGCGTCGGCGCCCGCGTCAAGCACTCGCCCGATGGGCGCCGCGTCGGCATTGGGTAACCGAACGGCGGTGGCGATCGGAACGTGTTCGAGGCGCCGCAGCAGGGCCGCGACGTCGGCATCGTCGAGATAGCCGTGCTGGGTGTCGAATCCGACGTAATCGTAACCGGCGCGGGCGAATTCCTCCGGTCCGATCAGCGTCGGCCCGGTCACCCAGCCGCCCCAGATCGGTGATTGGAGGTTGTTGTCGAAGACGCTCATGCTGTGTTCATCCGGCTATCGCGATCTTGACCCGTTCGGGCACCGGTCGGCAGGCTAGATCGAACGCCTCCTGCACCTGGTCGACGGCGAACGTGTGGGTGAGATACGTGCCGAGCAGATCGGGATGTTCGGCGGCGAACTTGCCGGCCAATTCCAGAACGCGCTGACGATCAAGCGTCACACCGGATTTCAACGTCAGGTTGTTGCGCAGCATGGCGCGCATGTTGATCGGGTACGCATCGTCGTCGGCGACGCCGAAATAGAATACGGTGCCGCCAGGAGCGGTGGCATCGATGGCGTGACCAAGGGTGGCCACCTGATGGCCGACCGCCTCGATGACCACATCGGCGCGATCGTCGGCCGC
>JAVROG010000543.1:0-13287 GCA_032162865.1 Mycobacterium sp.
CCTTCTTTGAGCCGACGTCGCCGTCGACCTTGAGCACCCCGTCGTAATTGGTGAACATGTGCCCGACGATTGGGCGGGTGAACGCGTACTGGGTGTCGGTGTCGACGTTCATCTTCACCACGCCGTACCGCAGCGCCTCTTCGATCTCCGATTTCTCCGACCCGGAACCGCCGTGGAAGACGAAGTCGAAGGGTTGGGCGTCATCGGCCAGGCCGAGCTTTGCCGCCGCGACCTTCTGCCCCTGGGCCAGGATGTCGGGACGCAGCTTGACGTTGCCAGGCTTGTAGACGCCGTGCACGTTGCCGAATGTCGCGGCCAGCAGGTAGTGACCGTGCTCGCCGTGGCCCAGCGCGTCGATTGTCTTCTCGAAGTCCTCGGGGGTGGTGTACAGCTTGTCGTTGATCTCGTGCGCGACGCCGTCCTCTTCGCCGCCTACCACGCCGATCTCGATCTCCAGGATGATCTTGGCGTCTGCGGCGATCTTCAAAAGTTCCTGCGCGATTTCCAGGTTCTCATCGATCGGCACCGCCGATCCGTCCCACATGTGCGACTGGAACAGCGGGTTCTTGCCCGCCGCGACTCGTTCCGACGAGATCGCCAGCAGCGGCCGGACATAGGTGTCGAGCTTGTCCTTGGGGCAATGGTCGGTGTGCAGCGCGACGTGGATCGGGTATTTGTCCGCGATGATGTGCGCGAATTCGGCCAGCGCTGTCGCGCCGACAACCATGTCCTTGATCCCGAGGCCGGAGCCGAACTCCGCACCGCCGGTGGAGAACTGGATGATGCCGTCGCTGCCGGCGTCGGCGAAGCCTTTGATCGCGGCGTTGATGGACTCTGACGAGGTGCAGTTGATGGCCGGGAATGCGTACGAATTCTCCTTGGCGCGTCCCAGCATCTCGGCGTAGATCTCGGGCGTTGCGATGGGCATAGAACGGCTCCTCCTAGACAGACCTACCGACTGGGTCTAATCAGTATTGCAACGTCGGTATGTTGAAGCATCATGAGCACCACCGTGGGGGCACTCCCGAACATCCTCGACCCCATGTACTGGGTCGGACCGCAGGGCTTGTTTGCCTCCGCCGTGCTGCCGACGATCCTGGTCATCGTCTTTGTCGAGACAGGACTGCTGTTTCCGCTGCTGCCGGGCGAGTCGCTGTTGTTCACGGGTGGATTGCTCGCCGCCAAGGGGACGCTGGACATCTGGGTGCTGGCCCCCAGCGTCGCATTGGTCGCCATCCTCGGCGATCAGACCGGGTATTTCATCGGTCGCCGCATCGGGCCTGCGCTGTTCAAGAAGGAAGATTCCCGCTTCTTCAAGAAGCACTATGTGACCGAGTCGCACGCATTCTTCGAAAAGTACGGGGCGTGGGCGATCATCCTGGCCCGGTTCATGCCGTTCGTGCGGACGTTCACCCCGGTGATCGCCGGCGTGTCCTACATGCGTTACCCGGTGTATCTGGCGTTCGACATCGTCGGCGGCGTCCTGTGGGGTGGCGGCGTCACGATCGCGGGCTACTTTCTGGGCAACGTGCCATTCGTGCACCAGAACCTGGAAAAGATCATCCTGGGCATCCTGTTCGTGTCGATGATTCCCGCGTTCATCGCGGCCTTTCGGGGCTATCGGTCGCGCAAACGCGCTCCGCAGGAGGAATCGGACCCGCTGCCGCTACCCGAGTGATTTGACGGCCACCACGTTGTGGGCGGCCTCCATCAGCATCCAGCCGGACAGCTGCACCGACAGGTCCCGCTCGGGAATCTCGGAACCGTCCACCGCGCCCCCGACGAACTGCGCCTGCCGACCGCCGGCTGTCGGCAGTTCGGCGTCCCGATCCCAGAACGCGGCGAAGAGCGGTAGCCCGTCGACCGTCTGGCGGTAATCCCATGCCGACTTCGCGCTGGCCAGCACGATGGTGCGGGCGGTGTCGCGGGCCACGGCGTCATCGGCGGAGTCACCCGGCAGGTCGGTGGCCACCAGGGCCAGGTAACGCGCGGTGATGCCGGAGAACAGGCCGCCGTCACCGCCGCCGGCGCCCTTGAGCACACCGGCCGGCGCCATCTGTTCGCTGACCGCGGCGACCAGGCGATGCACCCGCATTTTGTGCCGCTCCCGGGCCTCGGCGCCGGTGCGCTTGGCAAGCTCGGTTTCCAGACCTAGCACCACGCCCTGGCAGTACGTGTACTGCGCGCGCACCAGTGAGCCCTCCTTGATGCCGTCGAACACCAGATGCGTCTCCGGATCGATCAGCTCGCGGTCGATCCAGTCACCCATCTGCTCGGCGCGCTTGAGGTGATCGCCGTAGCGGGCCAGGAAGATTCCGGCCGGACCGTTGCCGGGGGCGTTGAAGAACCGGTCCTGCTTCCGCCACGGGATGCCGCCACCATGCTCGGGCATCCACGCATTGAGGAACTGCTTGGCGAGTGTGGGTAGCGCGCGGCTGCGTTCGACGTCGGCGATGCGGGCGGCGCGCTCCAGGGCCAGCGCCAGCCACGCCATGTCGTCGTAGTAGCTGTTGGTCCATCTGAAGGTGTTGCGCAACCGGTGTGAGCGGACCTGCCGGTTGATCCGGGTGCGGCGTTCTGGTTGCGGATCGCGCAGCTGCGCGTCGAGCAGGCAATCCAGCAGATGCGCCTGCCACCAGTAGTGCCAGGAGGCGAACAGCCGGTCTTTGCGTTCCGATGGCCAGGCCACCACGCCGAGCTGGGTTCCAGGCAGCCCCCACACCCGTCTCAGATGCCGCTGCGTGACAGCGGTTTCGCAGCTACCGGCCCGGTTCGCCCATACCTGATCCATAACTGCCGATCCTGCCCTACGGTTGGAGCGCTGTGGAAAGCCACCCGGAGCCGCGCACCTATCTCGAGAAGCGGCAGCTGAAGACCGGCAGCGCCGGTTGGTTGCTCCTGGCTGGGCTGGGTGTCAGCTACGTGGTGTCGGGCGACTATTCGGGCTGGAACTTCGGGTTGGCGCGCGGCGGTTTCGGCGGACTGATGATCGCCACCGGGGTCATCGCCGCCATGTATCTGGCCTTGGTGCTGGGGATGGCCGAGCTGTCGTCGGCGTTGCCCGCCGCGGGCGGCGGCTATACGTTCGCGCGGCGCGCGCTGGGCCCGTGGGGCGGCTTCGCGACGGGCACCGCCGTATTGATTGAATACTCGATTGCGCCGGCGGCAATCGCCACCTTCATCGGCGCATATGTGCAGTCGTTGCAGCTCTTCGGTATTCACGACGGCTGGTACGTGTATTTGGCGATCTACGCCTTATTCATCGGGATTCATCTGGCCGGCGTGGGCGAGGCGCTGAAGGTGATGTTCGCGATCACCGCAATAGCACTGGCAGGCATTGCTGTTTTCGCGGTCGCCGCCATCGGTCGTTTCCAATCGGCGAATTTGAACGACATCACGCCGTCCGGCGCGGCCGGAGCTTCGGCGTTTCTGCCGCACGGCTACCTCGGCGTGTGGTCGGCATTGCCATTCGCGATCTGGTTCTTCCTGGCGATCGAGGGAGTCCCACTGGCCGCCGAGGAGACGGCGAATCCGGCGCGCAACGTTCCGCGGGGCATTACCGCCGCCTTCGCCGTCCTGCTCGTGACGTGCGCGCTTGTGTTGCTGTTGACCACGGGTGCCGGTGGCGCCCAGGCGATGTCGACTTCCGGTAACCCGCTGGTGGCGGCGCTGGGGCCGGTCGGTGCGGCCAAGGTGGTCAACTACATCGGCCTGGCTGGCCTGGTCGCCAGCTTCTTCTCCATCATTTATGCGTATTCGCGGCAGCTGTTTGCGCTGTCCCGAGCGGGCTATCTGCCGACGGCATTGTCAATCACCAACTCGCGAAAAGCGCCGACACTGGCGCTGATCGTTCCCGGCGCCATCGGTTTCGCGCTGTCGCTGACCGGAAAGGGCGACCTGTTGCTGAATATGGCCGTCTTCGGCGCCACCCTCTCCTACGTACTGATGATGATTAGTCATATCGTGCTGCGCAGCCGGGCACCCGAAATGGCTCGTCCGTACCGGACTCCTGGCGGCATTGTCACCACCGGCTTCGCCTTGATCGTCGCGGCATTCGCGCTCATTGCCACGTTCCTGGTGGATACCGTGGCCGCGCTGTGCTGCCTGGGCGTCTTTTCCGCATTCATGCTGTATTTCGCCTTGTACAGCCGGCACCGACTCGTTACGAACGCTCCGGACGAGGAGTTGGCCGGATAGCAGGCCCCGGCTTTACCACGCGCGGGTCAGATCCCCGTGTTGCCGGACCCAGGCGTGCATCGCAATCCCCGCGGCCACACCGGCGTTGACGCTGCGGGTCGAGCCGAATTGGGCGATCGACACCGTCATCATCGCGCCCGCGCGGGTGTCGTCGGTGATGCCGGGCCCTTCCTGACCGAACACCAAAAGGCAGTGCCGCGGCAGCGAAGTCTCTTCCAGCCTGGTGGCGCCGGGCACATTGTCCACCGCAACCACCGTCAGGCCGGCTCCCGCCGCGAAATCCATCAATTCGGCAGTGGTGTCGTGATGGCACAGCCGCTGGTAGCGATCGGTGACCATGGCACCGCGCCGGTTCCACCGGCGCCGGCCGACGATGTGCACGGTGTCGACAGCGAACGCGTTCGCGGTGCGCACCACCGAGCCGATATTGGCGTCGTGTCCGAAGTTCTCGATCGCGATGTGCAGCGGGTGGCGGCGGCTGTCAATATCGGCCACGATCGCCTCGCGGGTCCAGTACCGGTAGGCGTCCACGACATTGCGAGCATCGCCGTCGCGCAACAGATCCGGGTCGTAGCGCGGGTCGTCCGGGAGATCTCCGGGCCACGGGCCGACTCCCGCGGCCGGCGCACCCCATTCGGTGGGTCCGGGTTCGGGCTGACTCACTTCGACGTCCATACCGCGGCGTGGGTGCCGACTATCGCGACCGTCGCGTACAGCAGCGCCTGATTGATCTCACCCTGTGTGCACAGCGAGGCGTTGACCTGAACCGAGTCCCGCGACGCGTCGGGCAGGATCAGCACCGACGACCCGTAGGTCGCGCAGGCCGGGTTCAGCCCCCGGCCCGGCATGGTCGGTGTGGCCAGCAGCATCATCGGTCCACCCCGGCGGGCGGATTCGTCACGATATCGCTCCCCCACCGCACCGGCCTCCAAGCCGAGCAGCATGTAGCCGTCGCCGCGCAACGCCGCCGGGTCGCCCAATTGAGCCTGGTTTATCGGTAGGCCGTCGGCCCGCCACGCCGAAGTGCTGGTGGTTTTGACCACCAGACCGGTGTCGTTCACGTTGGTCGGCAACAGGCCCACGGGAAATGCCGCCGGGTAGGCGGCCGCTGTTCCGGCGATCCGATCATGGGTTGAGTAGGTGTAGACGCCCCGGGCAGCGCTGCGGTCCTTCAGCGGGCCCAGGCAAAGCGTGCCGGTGAGCCGGTTGGGTGGCGCCGACAACGGCGAACGTACGTCACGGACCTTGGTAATCGCGTCATCGCAGCTGCCCAGCCCATTGGATTCCAGCGGATGTGACAGTGCGCCATAGATACCGAAACGAAAGTCTTCGGCTTTGGCGTGCGGCTTGTCCTTCTCCGCCGGGGACGCATCGACGTCGACCAGTAGGTAGTCCTCCGACCAGCGCAGGTTCGACACCGACAGGTTCCAGCCCAGCACCGCCAGCGATTCGCCGATCCGCGCGTTCTGGGCTCCGTAGACCCGGTCGGGCCGGTCGGAACCCGAACAGCCCACCAGACAGGAAAAAACCAGGGCCAAAGCGACGAGAAAACGCACCGGCGCGGCCTAGCCCAGCCCTAGGTCGGCAAGGCCCAGCACGCTGCGGTACGGCACACCCTCGGCTTCGATCGCCTCGGCGGCGCCGGTGGCGCGATCCACCACGGTCGCCACGCCGATGACCTCGCCGCCGGCGTCTCGGACGGCACGCACCGCCGTCAATGCGGAGCCGCCCGTTGTGCTGGTGTCTTCGACCACCAGCACGCGCTGCCCGGAAACCTCAGTGCCCTCGATAAGTCGTTGCAGCCCATGAGTTTTCACGGATTTACGGACCACGAACGCATCGATCGGGCGGCCCGGCGCATGCATGACGGCCGTCGCCACCGGATCGGCCCCCAGCGTCAGGCCACCGACGAGCGCGTAGTCCCAATCCGAGGTCACTTCCCGTACCAGCCGGCCGATCAGAGCGGACGCCTGGTGGTGCAGGGTGGCGCGGCGCAGGTCGACGTAGTAGTCGGCTTCTTTACCCGACGACAGCGTCACGCGTCCGTGCACCACCGACAGCCGGCGCACCAACTCGGCGAGTTCCGAGCGCGGGTCAGGTTCGGCCACTACCGCTGCCGAACTGTTTGGTGAGCAACCGCGTCAGCTTCCGTGGCATCGCATTGCCCGCGGTGACCAGCATTTTGTACTGGACGCCAGGGATGCTGATCACCTTGCCGCGGGCGATGTCGGCGAGGCTCCCACCGACGACGTCGTCCACCTCCAGCCACAGGAACGACGGCAATTTGGCCATGTCCAGACCGGCACGGCTGTGAAATTCGGTGCGGACATAACCGGGGCAGACCACATGCACACCCACGCCGGTGCCCTGCAGACCGTTGGCCAGCCCTTCACTGAACGAAACGACCCATGCTTTGGACGCCGAGTAGGTCGATCCCCGGCCGGGCAGCAATCCCGCGACGCTGGCGATGTTGATCACGGTGCCCGCCCCCGAGTCGACCATGGCCGGCAGCGCGGCGCGGGTCAAATGCATTACCGCGGTGACGTTCACGTCGAGCTGTTTCTGCAGCTGGGCGGGGTCGGAGGTCCAGAATTCGCCGGACGTGCCGAAACCGGCGTTGTTGACCAGCACCCGCACCCCGGCACGCAGCCGTTCGGCAACCTCGTCACGGCCGGCGGCATCGGCCAGGTCCGCCGTCAGAATTTCGACGGTGCCGGCTTCGGATTCCAGCTCGCCGGCCAGTTGCTTGAGCCGTTCGCCGTCACGGGCAACCAGGACCAGGTCATAACCATCGCGGGCGTAGCGACGGGCATATCCGCCTCCGATGCCGGACGTGGGCCCAGTGATCAGCGCAACGGGTCGGGGCATGTGCTCTCAGTGCTGGTAGTTGCTGGCCTGATGGCCGTTGCGTCCCGCTCGCGGCGGGCGTCGAACGCCTTCAGATCGGCTTTCCTCACGCCGGACCGGCTCAGCCGCCCGACGGGCCGGATCGGGCAGCACCCCAGCCGCCGGTTCCGCTTGAGCACGCCGCTGCGGCAATTCGGCGCGAGCGGCTGAAGCCAGCGGACGACCCGGCGCGGCGTTTCGGCGCCCCTCGGGCTCGCCTTCCTCCTGCGGAGTCTCGGCAGGCAGCGGCGGCAACACCCGCAGCAAGTCGTTGAATTGGCGGACCGTGCGCAGACCTTCGTCCCACTGGGCGCGCGTGCTGGCAATCGGCATCGCGACCAGCGTCCAGTTCTGCTCGTTCCACATGATCTCGGCGGAGTCGGGTGCGGTGTGCGCGAAAGTGACCATGCGCCGGTCGCAGGCGCGGCGGGCAGCGTCGAGGTTGGTGGAGTACACCATCCGCGGCCCGATCGCACCCAACAGCCAAATGTCGCTCTCCCGAGGCTCTTTGAGGCCCTTGAGCCGCAGGTCGACCACCACGTTGGTGCCCACCTTGCGGTGCAGCGCGATCACCGTCGCGACTTCCTCGAGGTCGAAGATGTACACGGCCTCGCCGCGGATCTGACCCAGGACGACGTTGTGGGCCGCGACATTGCCCACCGACGACATCACACCGCGCTTCCAGCGGTGCAGGATGTCGGTTGACTCGCGTTCGTAATCGAAGCCATGCGACCTCGCCCACGACCTGCGGCGCCTGCTACGCCCGCGACGTCGATCGATATCGACGTACAGCAATACCGCCGCACCGACGAAGCACAGTGCGGAGAGCGTGAACCAGAGCGGGATCATCCCCGACAGCTTATCTGCTGTCAGTACGGAATACAGAATTCGAGCAGGTCACAACCCAATCACAGCACTGCCATAAAGTGCCGTCATGGTCTACGACGACTTCCGGCTCATTCGCATCGCCGTGGCGGACGGCATTTGTCGCGCGACGATCGACCATCCGCCGATCAACCTGCTCGACGTGGAGTTGATGACCGAGCTCGGCCGCCTTACGCGGGACGTCGCTGCCGACGACGAGGTGCGCGTATTGGTCGTCGACTCGGCCGACCCGGAGTTTTTCGTTGCGCACGCCGATGTCGGGCTGATTATGGACATCCCGACCGACAACACCGCACTGCACGACGATCTGTCACCCTTTCACGCCGCCATGGAAGCCTTCCGACAATTGCCGAAGGCGACCATCGCCGTCATCGAAGGCATCTGCCGTGGTGGTGGGAGCGAGTGGGCGATGGCGTTCGATATGCGCTACGCAGCACTGGGCAAAGCGGTCTTCGGCCAGCCGGAGGTCGCGCTGGGAATCATCCCTGGTGGCGGTGGTACTCAGCGGCTACCTCGGCTGGTCGGTCGCGGACGGGCCCTCGAAGTCATCCTCGGCGGCATGGACGTCGACGCCGCGACCGCCGAGAGTTGGGGATACGTCGACCGCGCGCTGCCGCCAGAGAAGCTACGGCGGTTTGTCGACAAGCTCGCCGCGCGCATCGCGGCGGCCCCGCTGGGGGCCATCGCCGCCGCCAAACGAGCAGTCGACGCCTGCCTCACTGGAGAAGCCGGTGACCTGGTCACCGGCTTGCGCATCGAGGATCAGCTGTTTCGCCAGACCCTCGCCCAGCCGGCGGCCCGCCAGCTCCTGCAGGCCGTCATCGACGCCGGCGCCCAGACTCGAGAATTCGAGCTGGGCGACCGGCTCCGAAAGATCTAGACAGATCTAGACAGATCTAGCCCAGGATGAGCGAGTCGCCGTCCGCGCTGACGTTGACCGGCACCACGTCGCCGTCGTGCACGTCGCCGGCCAGCAGCATCTTCGCCAACTGGTCGCCGATCGCCTGCTGCACGAGCCGCCGCAACGGCCGGGCGCCGTACACCGGGTCGAAGCCGCGGTGCGCCAGCCACTGCTTGGCCGGCAGCGACACCTCCAGCTGCAGGCGTCGCTGTGCGAGCCGCCTGGCCAGTTGGGCCAGCTGGATGTCGACGATCTGCACCAGTTCCGCGGGGTCGAGCCCGTCGAAGACCAGCACATCGTCGAGGCGGTTGATGAACTCCGGCTTGAACGCCGCGCGCACGGCCGCCATCACCTGCTCCTCGGTTCCACCGGACCCCAGGTTGGAGGTCAGGATGAGGATGGTGTTGCGGAAGTCGACCGTGCGGCCCTGACCGTCGGTCAGCCGCCCTTCGTCGAGCACCTGCAGCAGCACGTCGAACACGTCCGGGTGGGCCTTTTCCACCTCGTCGAACAGCACCACGGTGTAGGGCCGGCGGCGCACCGCCTCGGTCAGCTGACCGCCCTGGTCGTAGCCGATGTAGCCGGGAGGGGCACCGACCAGGCGGGCCACCGAGTGCTTCTCGCCGTACTCGCTCATGTCGATTCGGACCATGGCGCGTTCGTCGTCGAACAGGAAGTCCGCCAACGCTTTTGCCAGCTCCGTCTTACCCACCCCGGTGGGGCCGAGGAACAGGAACGAGCCGGTGGGCCGGTTGGGGTCGGCGACCCCGGCCCGGCTGCGCCGCACCGCATCAGAGACGGCTTGCACCGCCTTTTTCTGTCCGACCACTCTGCGGCCCAGCTCGTCCTCCATGCGCAGCAGCTTGGCGGTTTCGCCTTCCAGCAGCCGACCGGCGGGGATGCCGGTCCAGGCCGCCACCACGTCGGCGATGTCGTCGGGACCAACCTCCTCCTTGAGCATGACGCCCTCGCGGGCCTGGGCGTTCGGCAGTGCCGCATCGAGCTTTTTCTCGATTTCGGGGATGCGCCCGTAACGCAGCTCGGCGGCCTTGGCCAGGTCGCCGTCACGTTCGGCGCGCTCGGACTCCCCACGCAGCACCTCGAGCTGCTCCTTGAGCTCACGCACGATGTCGATGGCGCTTTTCTCGTTCTGCCATTTAGCGGTGAGTTCAGCCAGATGTTCTTTTTTGTCGGCCAACTCGGCCCGCAGCTTCGCCAGCCGCTCCTTGGATGCCGCGTCTTCTTCCTTGGCCAGCGCCATCTCCTCGATCTCCAGCCGGCGCACCAGGCGTTCGACCTCGTCGATCTCCACCGGCCGCGAGTCGATCTCCATCCGCAACCGGCTGGCGGACTCGTCGACCAGGTCGATGGCCTTGTCCGGAAGGAAGCGGGCGGTTATGTAGCGGTCGGACAGGGTGGCCGCGGCCACCAACGCGGAGTCGGTGATCCGCACCCCGTGGTGTACCTCGTAGCGGTCCTTGAGACCACGCAGGATGCCGACCGTGTCCTCCACCGACGGCTCGCCGACAAACACCTGCTGGAAGCGTCGCTCCAGCGCGGCGTCTTTCTCGAGGTACGGGCGGTACTCGTCGAGCGTGGTGGCGCCCACCAGCCGCAGTTCACCGCGGGCCAGCATGGGCTTGATCATGTTGCCGGCGTCCATCGCCGATTCGCCGGTCGCGCCGGCGCCGACGATGGTGTGCAGCTCGTCGATGAAGGTGATGATCTGCCCGGCGGAGTTCTTGATGTCGTCGAGCACGGCCTTGAGCCGTTCCTCGAACTCACCGCGGTACTTGGCGCCTGCGATCATCGCCCCTAGATCAAGTGAGACCAACGTCTTCTCCCGCAGGCTCTCCGGCACGTCACCGGCGATGATGCGTTGGGCCAGGCCCTCCACGATCGCCGTCTTGCCGACGCCGGGCTCGCCGATGAGCACCGGGTTGTTCTTGGTGCGCCGAGAAAGTACCTGCACCACGCGACGAATCTCGTTGTCGCGCCCGATAACCGGGTCGAGTTCGCCTTCGCGGGCGCGAGCGGTCAGGTCGGTGGAGTATTTCTCCAGCGCCTGATAGGTGGATTCGGGGTCGGCGCTAGTGACCCGCGCGCTGCCACGCACCTTGTCGAACGCCTCCCGTAAAACCTGGGGTGATGCGCCGTGCCCGGTCAGCAGCTTGGCGACGTCGGAGTCACCGGTGGCCAATCCGACCAGCAGGTGCTCGGTGGAGACGTACTCGTCGTCCATCTCGGTGGCCAACTGCTGCGCGGTGGTGACGGCCGCCAGCGACTCGCGGGACAGCTGTGGCTGCGAGCTGGAGCCGCTGATCTGGGGCAGCCGGTCCAGCAGGCGCTGCGTCTCGGTGCGAATGGTGGCGGGCTCCACACCGACAGCCTCCAGCAGCGGCGCGGCAATCCCGTCGTTCTGCGTCAGCAACGCCAACAGCAGGTGAGCGGGCCTGATCTCGGGATTCCCGGCCGCCGAAGCCGCCTGTAGTGCCGACGTCAGGGCCGCCTGCGTCTTGGTTGTCGGGTTGAAAGAGTCCACGACACCTCCGTTCTCGTACGTAAGGAAAATGCTTGTCGGGTAGTTCAACGCCGTCAAGGTTGAGTCTGTTCCGCTCAAGTTTATCTTTTTTGGAGCCGAATGGGTACGGCTTGCGGCCACGGACCTTCACCTTTCCCACACAAGCCTAAAATCAGGCTCCGTGGGCCTTGACGACCAAGATGCATTGCGGGTGTTGCGCGACGTCTTCAGCCAGGACGGTCCCCGCCGGCCCAACGAACTCGTCCACCGCTTCTACACACACTGGTTTGCCCTCGACACCTCGGTCCGCGACCTGTTCCCGCCCGAAATGGACGGCCAGCGAGCCGCTTTCGCCCAGGCGATGTACTGGCTCTACGGCGAACTCGTCGACCAGCGCGCCGACGAACCGGTGGCCTTTTTAGCCCAGTTAGGCCGGGACCACCGCAAGTACGGTGTGCTGCCGGCCCACTACCAGACGCTGAGCCGCGCGCTGTATTCGACGCTGCGCACTCACCTTGGCGGGAGGTGGACCGACGCCGTCCGGGAGGCCGCTGATCAGTCACTCAATCTGTTCGCGGGGGTGATGAGCGGCGCGGCGGACTCGGATGAGGAACCCGCCTGGGTGGACGCCACGGTCATCGAGCACATGCGTGTGTCACGGGATCTCGCGGTGGTCCGACTGCACCTGGATCGCCCGCTGCACTATCACCCGGGGCAGTACGTCAACATTCAGATTCCGCAATGTCCCCGCCGCTGGCGATACCTCAGCCCGGCCATTCCCGCCGACCCGGGCGGCGGCATCGAGTTTCACGTCCGCGTTGTTCCCGGTGGCTTGGTCAGCAATGCCATCGTCACCGAAACCCGGCCCGGTGACCGGTGGCGGCTATCCGGGCCGCACGGCGGCCTGCGGGTAGACCGCGATGGTAGCGACGTGCTGATGGTCGCAGGCAGCACCGGTCTGGCTCCGCTGCGGACGCTGATCATGGACCTCAGTCGCTTCGCCGTGAACCCACGGGTGCACCTGTTCTACGGGGCGCGCTACCGCTGCGAGCTGTATGACCTACGCACGTTGTGGGAGGTTGCGGCGCACAATCCGTGGTTGTCGGTCTCGCCGGTATCGGAGTACAACGGCGATCCTTCCTGGGCCGCCGACTATCCCGACGTTTCGCCACCGCGCGGACTGCACGTACGCCAGACGGGCCGACTTGTTGACGTGGTCACCAAGTACGGGGGCTGGGGCGATCGGCAGATTCTGATCTGCGGCGGACCCGCCATGGTGAGTGCGACCAAAGCCGCGCTGATCGCCAAAGGTGCACCGCCTACACACATTCAGCACGACCCGCTGTCGCGGTAGCGAAACGGTTAGGCTGACCGCGTGCCCGTCGTCACACTGCGCGATCCGTCGTCACCGGTGGTGGCGCAATTCGTCCCCGACGCGGGCATGATCGGCACGTCGCTGACCGACGCGGGAGTGGAGCTGCTCGGCCAACGACGCGGCCTGGACGCCTACCTCTCGGCGGGCAAGACAATGGGAATCCCGCTCTTGTATCCCTGGGCAAACCGATTGGGCGCCAACACTTATACCGCCGAAGACGTGACGGTGACCCTGCAGCCGGGTGAGAACGGGGTCCGGCCCGACCCCGCCGGGTTGCCCATTCACGGCGTACTGGCCGCGCATCCGGGCTGGCGGGTGACCAGCGAATCGACCAACGAACTGACCGCCGAGCTGGATTTCGGCGCCGATGCACGGCTGCTGGCGTCCTTCCCCTATACGCACCGGCTCACGATGGACGTGCGGCTGGCCGAACGGACCCTGACCGTACGCACCACGGTGACCGCGACGGGAGACCGCGCCGTGCCGCTGTGCTTTGGCTATCACCCGTATCTGCAACTGCCG
>JAVROG010000544.1:0-2964 GCA_032162865.1 Mycobacterium sp.
CAACAACCCGCAACGCAATTGCCACTGCGCGGACTGCGCGTGCTGGACATGACCACGTTCTGGGCTGGCCCGTCCTGCACGCACTTCTTGGCCATGCTCGGCGCCGAGGTGATTCACTTGGAGTCCACCCGCCGCCCCGATGGCACCCGGCTCATCGCCGGGATACCGGTCACCGAGGAACAGTGGTGGGAGAAGTCGCCGATCTTCGCGGCGCTCAACACCAACAAAAAGGGCCTGACCCTGGACCTGCAAAGCGCCCGCGGCAGGGACGTGCTACGCAAGTTGATTGCCACCTGCGACGTGATCGCGGAGAACTTCACACCCCGGGTGCTAGATCAGATCGGACTGGATTTCGCTGCTGTCCAGGCTATTCGGCCCGACGCTGTGATGCTGCGCATGCCCGGCTTCGGCCTCGATGGACCGTGGCGCGACAATCCGGCCTTCGCGTACGTGATCGAGTCCGCAGCGGGCGTGAGCTGGCTGACCGGCTATCCCGACCGAACCCCATTCGAGCCGTATTCCGTCGGTGATCCCAATGCCGGCGTGCACGCACTCAACGCGCTGTTGCTGGCCCTGGAACACCGCCGCCGGACCGGACAGGGCGTGCTGGTGGAAGCGGCGATGGTGGACGCGGCGCTCAACATCGCCGCTGAGCAGATCATCGAGTACTCCGCCTACGGGGGCCTGCTGGAAAGGGCGGGTAATCGTGGGCCGACGGCGGTTCCGCAGAACCTGTACCGCACCAACGAAATTGACGAGTTTGATCGGCCCGACACCTGGGTCGCTATCGCGGTGGCCAACGACGAGCAGTGGAGCCAGCTGTGTGGCGCACTCGAATCACCCTCCTGGGCAATCGATCCGAACTTGGCGACGGTGTCCGGTCGTCGTGCGCAGGAAGATCTTATTGATGAGCGGTTGGCCGCGTGGTGTGAACACCGGACGGGTGACGAGATCATTGCCACCCTCTGGGACGCCGGCGTGCCGGTGGCCAAGGTCATGCAGCCTCACCGCCAGGGAGAATTGGATCAACTTGCCTACCGTGACTTCTTCGAAGTCATCGATCATCCGGTGAATGGGCCGGCCAGGCTCAGCACCGTGCCCGTCCGGTTGTCCGGCGGGCCGTGCCGGTTCCACACCCAGCCCGCGCCGCTGCTGGGCCAACACAACTACGAGCTGTTGGCCGAATTGGGGCTGACCGATGCCGAGATCGCCGCCCTGGAAGCCGATGGCGTCATCGGCCGGACACCGGCATGATTGTGGAGGCGAAAGATGGCGATTGACCCCGCCGACATTCTGCTCACCGGTCGGGTCGCGGTGGTCACTGGTGGGGGAGCCGGGATCGGGCGCGGTATCGCCGCGGGCCTCGCGGCCTTCGGCGCCCGGGTTGCCATCTGGGAGCGCAATCCGGACAGCTGCGCACTAGCCGCGGAATCGATTGGCGCCCTGGGAATCACGACTGATGTTCGGGACAGCGGCCAAGTCGACACAGCGCTGGAACGCACGGTGGCCGAATTGGGGACACCGACAATCCTGGTGAACAACGCCGGCGGCGTGTTCTCTTCGCCGCTGCTGGAAACCAGCGAAAACGGCTGGGATGCCTTGTATCGCGCCAACCTCCGTCACGTGCTGCTGTGCACCCAGCGGGTCGCCCGGCAGCTGGTGGCTGCGGGGTTACCCGGCAGCATCATGGCGGTCACCTCGATCGAAGGCGTCCGTGCCGCTCCCGGATACGCGGCGTACGCCGCCGCCAAAGCGGGCGTCATCAACTACACCAAGACGGCGGCACTGGAACTGGCATCCCACCGGATTCGGGTCAACGCGATTGCGCCCGACATCACACTGACCGAAGGCCTGGCGCAACTCGGTGGCGAACAGGCCACCGTCGCGATGGGTGCGGTGGTGCCTTGGGGCCGGCCCGGCCATGTCGACGAAACCGCCAGCACTGCAGTATTTCTCGCCTCGGACATGTCGACTTACATCACCGGGCAGACGTTGCACGTCGACGGTGGCACGCATGCCGCAAGCGGCTGGTATCACAACCCGCAGACGGGGGATTACCAGCTCGGGCCGGGCTAGTGGGTCCAGCCTGCGGTGGACTGCTCCTCGAATGCGCGGTCGATGCGCTCGAACCTACGGCGGACGGAGGCGCGGGCCGCTTCGTGGGGCAACACATACAGGCGGTTGGCGAGGATCGCGTCGGACAGCAGTCGGGCAAGGTCGTCGACGCCCACGGCGTCGTCCTGCTGAGGCAGCGGGCCCAAAGACCCCGTGACTTCCGGTGTTGACGCGAGTCCGTAATCTGCGCCGCGGATGCGCTCGGAGTTGGAGACCAGCTTGGTTTCGATCACCATCGGACACACCACCGACACCCCGATGCCGTTGTCCTTGACCTCGCGGGCCAGTGTCTCGGCAAGACCGACGACGCCATACTTGGCGACGCCATACGCACCGAGTCCGGCATTGGGGACCAGGCCGGCGAAGGACGCGGTGAACGCGATGTGGCCACCCTTGCCCTGCTCGAGGAACTTCGGCAGGAACGCCTCGACGGCATGGATCGAGCCCCACAGGTCGATATCGATCACCCAGCGCCAGTCCTCGTGCGTCATCTCCGCGATCGGACCCGCCACGACGATGCCGGCGTTACTGAACAGCACGTCCACCTGGCCGAGCAGCCGGAACGCCTCTTCAGCAAGGTTCATGACCTCTTCGAGGTGCCGAACGTCGCACATCACGCCGTGCGCCTCGAACCCTTCCGCACGCAGGTGCGTCACAGCCTGTTCCAGCCCCGGTTTGTCGACGTCGGCGAGCACCACCCGCGCCCCGCGGCGAGCGAACTCGGTGGCCGTGGCCAACCCGATTCCGCTGGCGCCGCCCGTGATGACCGCTCCGCGCCCTGAGAAATCAGAAATTCCGTCCATACTGACGGAACTTTATTTCAGGCAACTACCCGCATCGACAGGCAGG
>JAVROG010000545.1:0-5545 GCA_032162865.1 Mycobacterium sp.
CGGGGCCTGCTGGCCGGGTACCTGCTGCAGCGGGGCCTGCTGGCCGGGCACTTGCTGGAGCGGGGCCTGCTGGCCGGGCACTTGCTGCAGCGGGGCCTGCTGGCCGGGCACTTGCTGGAGCGGGGCCTGCTGGGCAGGCGCCTGCTGTAACGGCGCTTGCTGGGTCTGCAGCGGTGCCTGCTGAGCGGGCGCCTGTTGTGCCGGTGCCGCCGGGGCGGGGACCTGTGGCGATTGCGCACCGAGGATCCGGACCAGGTAAGGCGTCATGCCGCTGCTACGCACCGGCGAGACCTGGACGACGTCGCCGACCTCGAGCATCTGTCCGTTGCCGAGGTACATCGCGACACTTTGCGTCCCTTCGGGACCGTAGAAGATCAGGTCGCCCTTGCGTGCCTGCGCCGGGGCAACCCTTTCGCCGACCCGGTACATCTGGCCAGACGACCGCGGCAGCTTGAGCCCGGCGCCGGCGTAGGCGTACTGCATCAGGCCCGAGGCGTCGAATCCGACGGTGTTGATGCCGGAACCGGTGCCGCGAGTGGGGCCGGTGATGCCGCCGCCGGCCCAGGAGAACGGCACGCCGCGTTGGGCGAGGCCACGATTGACCACGGTGTCGGCGACCTGTTGGTAATCCATCGGCCTGGTTGACGGGTCAGCTGCCGCCAGCCCGGTGGCGGTCGCCATCGGCGCCACCGTCATGAACAAACCGATCGCGAAGGCGTAGACGCGTTTCATCTTGTACCTCGTTTCCTGGGGCCCTCGGCCCCTCAGTGCCTCAGCGCGGTGACCGCGCGCATCCGCCGTCTTTCCCATGACGGACGCGACCGGCCACCACGTCGGGGCCGAGCGCCGCTGGATGACACTTGGTGGGTGAACCAGACCGGGTAGCCCGTTGAATTCACACCAGTCACTACAGACACTCTGGCAACAAGGATTAACGATGGCCAGAGCCGCGAAACATTAGATGTCGGAACGTGACCGCATGGTGATGGGGAGGGTCAATCTTGTGACAGCCGTTGCAATTTCGGTCTCACAGCTGTTGCCGCGGCGTGATGTGGTCAGCGCCGGCTAATGCCAGAAGTTGCCACTGAAATCCGTCAACGCGCGGCCGAGCACCGAGGCCAGACTGAGGACGCCGACAGAGACGATCGGCCAGAAGGACATGAACCAGCCCTTCACCAGCGACACGACCGGGCCTAGCAACGCGGCGGTACCGGCCGCGCCGAATCCGCCCCACATCAACGGGTAGATGTAGTAGTTGACGCCGAATGGCACGGGTGGGCAGTCGTCGCCCTGACAGATGTTCTCGGTGAAGGCGAACAGCCTCGTCGGCCAGCTGGTCATTGTGAGCCCGACGATAAGCAAGGCCAGCAGCACCACCATGGTGACCACGTCCCAGGGGACCAATCGCAGCCTGATGGTCCGCGGTTCGTCGTAATCCTGTACCTGCGTCGTATCGGCGCCCTGGTCCGTGTCGCGGGACCCTTCCGGTGCAGCCATGCTATGCATGCTTCCCGATGAACGCATTTTCTGCGACCCAGGTGCACCGATGGCGGGCCCCGCGGGCCACATCAATGCCTGCTTTACTGTCGTTCTCTATGTCCGCGTTGCGTCCCGGGTTGACGCCCGCGCAGATCAGCGCGATCGACGCCGCTCACCTGTGGCATCCCTACAGCACCATCGGCAGTGAAGCGATGCCTCCCGTGGTGGCGGTGGCCGCCCGTGGCGCCTGGCTGACGCTGATCCGCGACGGTCACCCAATCGAGGTGCTCGACGGGATGAGTTCGTGGTGGACCGCGATTCACGGTCATGGCCACCCGGCGCTGGACGAGGCGATGACCGCCCAGTTGGGCACGATGAACCACGTCATGTTCGGTGGTCTGACCCACGAGCCCGCGGCCAGGCTGGCCCAGCTGCTGGTGGAGATCACCCCGGCGGGCCTGGACACCGTCTTCTTCAGCGACTCCGGATCGGTGTCGGTAGAGGTCGCGGCGAAGATGGCGCTGCAGTACTGGCGCGCCCTGGGTAAGCCCGCCAAACACCGCCTGATGACCTGGCGCGGCGGATACCACGGCGACACGTTCACCCCGATGAGCGTCTGCGACCCCGAGGGTGGCATGCACTCGCTGTGGACCGACATCCTGGCCCCCCAGGTGTTCGCCCCCCAGGTGCCGCGCGACTACGACGCCGCCTACAGCGCGGCGTTCGAGGCCCAACTGGTCCGGCACGCGGCCGAACTGGCGGCTGTGATTGTCGAGCCCGTCGTGCAGGGCGCGGGGGGGATGCGGTTTCACGACCCGCGGTATCTGGCCGACCTGCGCGATATCTGCAGTCGCCACCGGGTGCTGTTGGTCTTCGACGAGATCGCCACCGGTTTCGGCCGTACGGGCGAGTTGTTCGCCGCCGACCATGCGGGGGTGAGCCCGGACATCATGTGTGTCGGCAAGGCGCTCACCGGGGGATACCTCAGCCTCGCCGGGACGCTGTGCACCACGGAAATCGCGCACACCATCAGCGGGGGTGCGGCGGGCGCGCTGATGCACGGGCCGACGTTCATGGCCAACCCGTTGGCCTGTGCGGTGTCGGTGGCCAGCGTCGAGTTGCTGCTCGGCCAGGACTGGCGCTCCCGGATCGCCGAGATATCTGCCGGGCTGATCGCCGGGCTGGAACCGGCGCGCGCGCTGCTTGGGGTGACCGACGTACGGGTGTGCGGCGGCATCGGCGTCATCGAATGCAATCAGCCGGTGGATCTGGCCATCGCCACGCCCGCGGCGCTGGACTGCGGGGTGTGGCTGCGCCCCTTCCGCAACCTGGTCTACGCGATGCCGCCATACATTTGTGCCCGCACCGAGATTGCACAGATCACCTCGGCGATGGTGCAGGTCGCGCGGCTCGTAGGCTGAACCGTTATGAAGGGGCCCCCGCAGATTGGCACGCAGACGTCACCGCTGGCCTGGCTGGAAGAGGTGGAACTGCAGCGCCGCCAGGCCGGGTTGCGTCGCTCGCTGCGACCGCGCCCCCCCGTGAGCACCGACCTCGATCTGGCCTCCAACGACTACCTGGGGTTGTCCCAACACCCCGATGTCATCGACGGCGGCGTCCAGGCACTGCGGATCTGGGGTGCGGGTGCTACCGGTTCCCGGCTGGTTACCGGAGACACCGAACTGCACGAACATTTCGAGGCCGAGCTCGCCGATTACGTCGGCGCGGCCGCGGGGCTGGTGTTCTCCTCGGGCTATACCGCCAACCTGGGGGCGGTCGCCAGTCTGTCGGGCCCCGGCTCGCTGTTGGTATCCGACGCCTATTCGCACGCATCCCTGGTGGATGCCTGTCGGCTCTCACGAGCTCGGGTGGTGGTCACGCCCAATCGAGACGTCGGCGCCGTGGACGCCGCGCTGGGATCCCGAACGGAGGAACGCGCCGTCGTCGTCACCGACTCGGTCTTCAGCGCCGACGGCGCGCTGGCGCCCCTGCGCGAGTTGCATGACGTATGCCGTCGCCACCGGGCGCTGCTGATCGTCGATGAGGCGCACGGCCTAGGCGTGCGAGGCGGCGGCCGCGGGCTGTTACACGAGGTCGGGCTGGCCGGTGCGCCCGACGTGGTGATGACGACGACGCTGTCCAAAGCGCTGGGCAGCCAGGGTGGCATCGTCCTCGGTCCGGCCGAGGTGCGGGCCCATCTGGTCGACGCGGCGCGGCCGTTCATCTTCGACACCGGCCTTGCACCCGCGGCGGTGGGCGCCGCGCTCGCTGCGCTGGGAGTCCTGGAAGCCGAGCCCTGGCGCCCCGACGCGGTGCTGGCCCACGCCAGAGAACTGGCTCGGGTGTGTGACGTGCCCGAGGTTCCGGAGTCCGCGGTCGTCTCGGTGATTCTGGGCGATCCCGAGGTTGCGCTGGCCGCCGCGACGGCGTGCCTGCGTGCCGGTGTCAAGGTCGGCTGCTTCCGGCCTCCGACCGTGCCCGCGGGGACGTCACGCCTGCGTCTGACCGCGCGTGCCTCGCTGAGCGCCGAGGAGCTCGAGCTGGCGCGGCGCGTGCTCGCCGAGGTGCTGCGCCGTCCACTCGAGGCGCGCGCTTGACGGTGCTGGTCATCACCGGGACCGGTACTGGTGTCGGAAAAACGGTAACCACCGCGGCACTGGCGTCGCACGCCCGCCAGGTCGGCATCGATGTCGCGGTGTGCAAGCCCGCGCAGACCGGCATCCAGGACGGCGATGACGACCTCGCTGAAGTCGGCCGGCTGTCGGGGGTGACCGAACTCGTTGGATTGGCGCGCTTCCCACTGCCGATGGCGCCGGCCGCGGCGGCCGAGCAGGCCGGGATGGTGTTGCCCACCCGCGGGGAGGTGGTGCGGCTGATCCGTGGGTTGGACCGGCCAGGCCGATTGACGCTCGTGGAGGGCGCCGGCGGGCTGTTGGTCGAGCTGGCCGACTCGGGTGTCACTCTGCGTGATCTCGCCGTCGACCTGGGTGCAGCGGCGCTGGTCGTCGTCGGCACAGCTCTGGGCACTCTCAACCACACCGCGCTGACCTTGGAAGCTCTTGCTGCACAACGGGTTCCGTGTGCCGGCTTGGTGATCGGAAGCTGGCCGCGACAGCCCGGCCTGGTGGAGACTTCGAATCGGGAAGCGCTGAGCGGGTTGGCCCCGGTCCGGGCGGCGCTTCCCGCCGCGGCGGCATCGATGACGGACTTCGCGACCATGAGCGCCGAGGTCTTCGACCGCGATTGGGTGAAAGGGTTGGTCGGCTGATGGCGCATTCCATCGAGCTACTCTTCGACGGCGATACCGAGGCCGCGATTCGGGGTATATGGGATGAGCTGGCCAACGCCGATCGTCCCAGCAAGACACCGCCGGGCCGCCCACACGTCACGTTGATTGCTGCCGAACGCATCAACGCCGACGTCGATGAGCTCCTGGCACCGATCGCTCAACGACTGCCGCTGCGCTGCGCGATCGGAGCACCGGTGTTGTTTGGTCGGGCAGATGTCGTGTTTGCTCGACTGGTGGTGCCAAGCAGCGAGCTGTTGGATTTACACGCCGAGGTGCACCGGCTGTGCGGTCCTCATCTGGTGCCCGGGCCGATGCCCAACAGCCTGCCCGGTCAGTGGACCGCCCACGTCACGCTGGCCCGACGGGTAGCCGGACCCCACATAGGGCACGCGGTGCGCATCGCGGGACGGCCGGCGCAGATCGAGGGACGGTTCGCCGGCATGCGCCGGTGGGACGGCGACGAGCGCGTCGAACACGGGATCAGCTGACGTCGGCGGGGCTGGCCGAGCCCCTGATCTGTAGGGCCTGGTCCAAGGCCTGATCCACCTTGGCGCGCCGCTCGTCGACGGTGCGGCCCAAGTCCTGCAACAGCAATGGTTTACCCATGACCAGGTCGACGAGGTGAGTGCGGTCGATCTGCAGCGCGGTAACTTCTTCGACGGCATGCGCGTCGGTCAGGTTGGGTTGGCGGGTCAGCGCGGTCACCCCGAGGAAAGAGCCTTCGTCCATGGTCCCCACCACGAACGCCAGCCCGTCCTGGGAGACGGCGGTCAGTCG
>JAVROG010000546.1:0-9317 GCA_032162865.1 Mycobacterium sp.
CGGAGGTGGCGATCAACGCGACACCGTCGGTGGCCACCGCTTTGCGCAGCTCGGCCAGGATCAGGGCAGCCACCGGCTCGGCAGTTTCCGGTAGCAGGGCGTCCACGTCGGTGATCAGCAGCACACCGCCCTCACGCGCCGCGGTGACGGCCGAGGCTACGGATTTGAGCCGGTCTTCGGCCGCCAGTGCGCCTACCTCTGGGCCGTCCACTTCCACCAGCCTGCGCCCGGCGCACACCGCCCGCACCAACGTCACCTTGCCGACCCCGGCCGGTCCCGACACCAGAACCCCGAGGTTGGTGCCGGCCCCCAGGGTCTGGAGTAGATGCGGCTCGTCGAGGGCGAGCTTGAGCCATTCGGTCAGCTTGGCTGCCTGCGGCTGGGCGCCCTTGAGTTCCTCGATCTGGATCTCCGGGCTCGCTCGAATGACCTGTTCGCGTGTGGACGTGCGGGCACTGCGCGGGATCGCGGTGCCCCAGCTGACCAACGAGTTCGGCTGTACGCTGACCGGTCCGTCCGGGTCGACTCCGGTGACGGTCAACAGCTCCGATGTCCAGCTGATTCCGACCGATGACGCCAAGGCGCGGGTTGCGGTCGAGGTCGACGTGCCGGGCCCCAGGTCGCGGGGCAACAGCGACACCGCGTCGCCGACCGTCATCACCTTGCCGAGCAGGGCTTGCCGCAGCGTGGCCGACGACAACGATCGGGTTGCCATCGTCGAACCGCTCAACGTCACCGTGCGTGCGCCGTAGACGGTGACCGGGCTGACGATCACCTCGGTGCCCTCCCGCAGCCCGGCGTTGGACAGCGTGACGTCATCGAGCAATACGGTGCCGAACGGGATGTCGCCGGCGGCCATCCCCGCGACCGCCGCGGTGGTCCGGGAGCCGGTGAGTGACACCGCATCCCATTCCCGGATGCCCAGGGCGGCAATGGCGTTCGGATGCAACCGAACCACGCCGCGGCGCGAGTCGACAGCCGAAGTGTTCAGCCGCGCGAGAAAGGTGAGCTGATTGGGACGGGTCAAATTCGCCCGCCCGGCTTGCGCAGCCCGAGCCGCGCCACCGACCGTCGGTGCGGCTCAGCCCGTCGGGTCGCGCGCCGGATGGCGCGTCGTCGCTTGTTGTTGTCTTCCCACGCCTCAGGGTGTTTGGCCAACCAGCGCTTGCTGCGCAGCGCGAACGGCATGTGGCACACGTAGGCGATGATGATCGCCCAGATCAGGATGTAGGGCGCCAGCACGGAGGCCGCCGCCACGATCGCCAGCACCGCCAGCAGCGGGGCCGCCCAGTTCGGCGGCACCGCCAGGGTGTGGAACTTCTTCATCGGGAGCGCGCTCACCATCAGCAGGGACGTACCGGCGATCCACAAGGCCAAAAACCAGATCGAGCTCCACCAGCCGTCGCCGAACTGCTGTTTGAGGCCGATGGTGCCGATCATGGACATCGCGCCCGCCGGCGCGGGCATGCCGACGAAGTATTCCTTCGCGTAGGCGGGCAGGGTCCCGTCGTCCTGTTGGGCGTTATACCGGGCCAGTCGGAGCACCACGCACACCGCGTACAGCAGCACGACCGGCCACCCGACCGGAAACTTCTCCAACAGCGTCACGTAGACCACCAGGGCCGGTGTCACCCCGAAGTTCACCGAGTCGGCCAGCGAGTCGATTTCGGCGCCCATCCTTGACTGGGCGTTCAGGATGCGGGCAACCCGGCCATCCAGGGCGTCGAGGATGGCGGCCACCGCGATTAGGGCCATTGCGGGTACCGGCTTGTGGTCGAGGGCGAACTTGATCGAGGTCAGCCCCGCGCAGATGGACAAGACCGTCATCGCGCTGGGCAACAGATGCAGGTCTACCGATGGTCTGCCTCGAGGCTTGATCATGGCAGCTCGGCCAGTACGGTCTCGCCGCCGATGGCGCGCTGGCCCACCTTGACGAGGGGCTCGGTGCCCGGCGGCAGATAGGTGTCCAATCGGGAACCGAACCGGATCAGGCCGTAGGTGTCGCCGATGGAAAGCCGGTCGCCGATGTGCGCCTGGCAGACGATGCGGCGCGCTATCAGGCCCGCGATCTGGACGGCGATCACTTCGGCGCCGCTGGCCGTGCGGATCCGCACGCTGGTGCGCTCGTTGGCGTCGCTGGCCTGGGGCAGATCGGCGGACAGGAACTGGCCGGGACGGTGTTGGACGGCGATCACGTCGCCGCTGACCGGGGCCCGCTGCACATGAACGTCCAGAATGGACAGGAAAATGCTGACTCGGGGCACCGGCGTGTCGCCCAGGCTGAGTTCGGCGGGTGGGGCGGCGAGATCGACCAGGCTAACCGTGCCGTCGGCCGGTGCGACGACGGCGCCGGGCCGGTCGGGTGGCACTCGCGGTGGATGACGGAAGAAGCCGGCGCAGGCGCCCGCCGCCACCAGACCAGTCCGGCGCAACCACCGGTAGCGGTGTCCAGCGGCCGCAATCGCGATCCCGGCGGAGATGAACGGGATGCCTGCCGGGTGGATCGGGGGAATAGTGGACCGCACCAACTCGAGCATGTGTGCCGGACCATCGTTAGAGCCAGGGCGTCGTGCCACGCGGGTCATCTTACGTATGCCCTAGCGGTCGGCGTGGTTCGTTCGGGCCTGCGAAGGGAACGCATAGAACTAACTCGTCCGCCTGAGAGGTCTGATTCCATTTCGACGGAGTGTTCGCGCGCAACACAACTGCGCCGCGCGAAGATCGGTGTCACCGCAGCATTCATCGCTCATGCCGTGGTGTTTTCGTCTTGGGCGGCGCACATTCCGCAGGTCAAAGCGGAGCTGGAGCTGTCCGACGCGGCTCTGGGAACGGCGCTGTTCGGCGCGCCGCTGGGGTCGGTGGCGGCGACGGTGTTCAGCCATTGGGCCTTGCCCCGGTGGGGCAGTCACAGGTTGGTGCCCGTCATGGTCGTCGGCTACGCCCTGGCGGGAATGACGGTGGGGCTGGCCACGTCTGGATTGTGGCTGTTCGCGAGTCTGGCGTTGTGGGGGACGTTCCAGGGTGGTCTGGACGTCGCGATGAACACGCAGGCCGGCACGGTCGAGCGGCTCGCGCAGTCCCCGATCATGTCCCGATTCCACGGCATGTGGAGCGTCGGCGCACTGCTGGGAGCGTTGATCGGTGCCGCGTGTGTGAGCGTGGGCGTCGACCTTGAGGCGCAGTTGACAGTGCTCGGGGCCGTGGTGTTGGTGGTCGTGCTCACGCTCACCCACCGCCTGGTTGCCGACGATGCCGCAGATGCCGCGTCGCACGTGGACGGGGGTAAGCGAAACTGGATGAATAAGACCGTGGCGATTCTCGCTGCGGTGGCGTTTGCCTCTTTCGTGTGCGAGGGCACCGCCACCGACTGGTCGGCCAATTATGTACGTAACGTGGTGGATGCCAGCGCCGGCGTGTCAGCGCTGAGTTATGCGGCGTACACCTTGGCAATGGTCGTCATCCGGTTGGGTGGAATGCATCTGCGCTCCCGCGTTTCGGCCCGTCGGCTGCTGCCGGCGCTGGCCCTGTTCGCCGCCCTCGGCATGAGCGTGACGCTTGCGGCGGCCAATCCCGTGGTCAGTGTGGTCGGATTCGCCTGCGTGGGAGCCGGTGTGGCACTGCTGGTTCCCACTGCATTCAGCGCCGCCTATTCGGCCGGCAGCGGTGGATCGTCGATCGCCATTGTTGCCGCGACCGGGTGGGTCGGCTATCTGCTCGGTCCGCCCGTGATCGGCCACCTTGCCCAGTGGGTCGGGCTGTCGGCGGCGCTGATCACGATTCCGGTGGTGATGTCGATAGCCGCAATCGCGATTGCCTGCACCACCGCGTTCGATGGGGCCGACGAATTTCACCGGGACCCGGCGGGGTCGACCGCTTAGCTCAGATCCCACACCTGCAGCTCGGTTCCGGCCGGCACCTGCACGACATCTTCCGGAATGTCGAGCAGCGCGTTCGCCGAGGCCAGCCAGCGCAGGTGATGCGACGCGGGTGGGCCGTAACTGGTGACCTGGCCGACCCCGCTTTCCTTGGTGGTGTCGAGTACCGCACGCCGGAACTGCCGCTTGCCCCGCGGCGAGGTCACTGCCTCGCGCAGCACCGCGGTCCGGTGCGGCCGGTACGGCTCCGGGAGGCCCATGGCGACCCGGAGCGCGGGGCGGATGAACACCTCGAAGGACACCAGGGCACTGACCGGATTGCCGGGTAGCGTGACGATCGGTGTGCCGGCCACCCGGCCAACGCCCTGCGGCATGCCGGGCTGCATGGCCACCTTGACGAATTCCACGCCCTGATCGCCGTCTCGGCCGAAGGCGTCCTTGACCACCTCGTAGGCGCCCGCGCTGACGCCGCCACTGGTGATGATCAGGTCGGCCTCGGTGGCGTATCGATCGAGCACGCCAGTGAATTCCGCGACGTCGTCGCCGACGGTCTGCGTGGCGACCACGTCAGCGCCCGCCTCGCTCACGGCGGCGGCCAGCATGATCGCGTTGGACTCGTAAATCTGCCCGGGCTGCAGCGGGGTGCCCGGCGACACCAGCTCGGAACCGGTAGAGATCACCAGCACGCGCTGTCGGGGTGTCGCGGTCAGCTCGGCCAGGCCCAGGGCCGCAGCCAGGCCCAGCGTGGCCGGGGTCACCACCTGGCCCGCGCGCAGCACCGCGGTACCGGCGGCGACGTCTTCGCCGGCCCGCCGGATGTGCTTGCCGGGCTCGGAATGCTGCCGGATCTGCACCGACGCCACCCCGCCGTCGGTGGCTTCGACCGGCACGATGGCCGTCGCGCCGGTCGGCACCGGGGCTCCGGTCATGATCCGGTGGGCGGTTCCGGGTTGCAGCACCAACTGATCGGTGCGTCCGGCGGGAATGTCCTCGGTGACCGGCAGCACCACCGGGTGCTCGGCGGTGGCGGCGGCGGTGTCTTCGGCCCGCACCGCGTAACCATCCATCGCGGAGTTGTCGAAGACCGGCAGTGACAGTGGCGCGAACACGTCGTCGGCCAGCACCAGGCCTTGGGCCCGGATCAGCGCAACCGGGACCGCGGGGCGAGCCTGAATCATCTCCGCTACGACCCGCTGATGTGCCTCTACCGACCGCATGCCGCCATTATCGGCCAGCGCCGACAACGGCTTCAGACCGGGAAGGTGACTCCGGTGAGTTCTTCGGAGACCGTCCACAGCCGGCGTTGCAGGTCCTCGTCGTGGGACTGGGCGCTGGACTGGACCAGCTTCGGATTGCCGCGCTGCTCGAGGAAGCCGTCGGGGCCGTAGTACTGCGCGCCCTGGACGTCGGGGTCGGTGGCGGCCCGCAGCGTCGGCAGGGCGCCCATCTCCGGGCTTTGGAACAGCAGGGGCCCGAGTACTGCCTTCACCGGCGCGAACACGCCCGGCAGGTTGCGGGCAAGCTCAGTGTTGGAGCCGCCCGGGTGCGCGGCGGTCGCGATGGTCGACTTGTCCGCGCCTGGCTGGGCACTGAGCCGGCGCTGCAGCTCGTAGGTGAACAGCAGATTGGCCAGTTTGGATTGCCCGTAGGCGCCGACCCGGCTGTAACTGTGCTCCCACTGCAGGTCGTCGAAGTGGATCGCAGCCTGCATGCGGTGGCCAAGGCTGCTGACGGTCACCACCCGCGAACCGCGCACCGGCAACAGGTGATCGAGCAGCAGCCCGGTCAGCGCGAAGTGGCCGAGATGATTCGTGCCGAACTGCATCTCGAAGCCGTCCGCGGTGACCTGCTTGGGGGTCCACATCACTCCGGCGTTGTTGATCAGCAGGTCGATACGCGGATAGCTGGCGCGAAGCGCATCGGCGGCGCGGCGTACCGAGTCCAACGACCCGAGGTCGAGTTCCTCCAGCGTCACGTCGGCTTCCGCGTTGACGGCGTGGATGCGGGCAAGCGCCGCGTTGCCCTTCTCGAGGTTGCGCACCGCGAGCACCACGTGCGCGCCCGCAAACGCCAGCGCAGCCGCGGTGTGGTAGCCGATCCCCGTGTTGGCGCCGGTGATGACGACGGTGCGGCCCCCTTGGTCGGGGATGTCGGCGCTATCCCACTTGCTGTTGGAGCCCATGATCCCGAAGATACCCAGGCCGATCCGGCCCAAGCCCGAGTTCGCCCGAAGTAAGGTTGAGAATGTGATTACCGGGATGGCCCACAGCGGGGTGTGCGTACCCGACTGCGAAGCGGCGGTGGCGTTCTACCGCGACGTATTGGGCCTGCGTGTGCTCTCGCCGCCCTACGTGATGGCCGGTAACGCCATTCGCAACGACATGGGGGAGCTGGTGTCCGATCCCTCGATGAAGGCCGCGATTGTCGGCTTCGGGGACGACGGTGACCGTGTCCTGGAAGTCATCGAGTACCTCGACGCAGCCGGGTCCGAGGTACATCGCGACCTGACCGACCACGGACTCTCCCACGTCGGGCTGATCTGTGCGGATATCGACGCCACCCGGGCGGAATTGGAAAGCAAAGGGGTGCGCTTCCTGGTCAGCGGAGTTGCTGACGTCGCGAGAGTTCGCACTACCTGGTTCGTCGATCCGTGGGGTGTGGTGTTCATCCTCGTGGAGAAGAGTCGGCCCGAGCGACCCTACTTTTCGCAGTGGGGGTGAAACCGAACGTCGCGGTCATCGGGGCTGGCGCCGGCGGCATCGCGATGGGGATCCAGCTCGCCGCCGGGGGGTACGACTTCACCATCTTCGACCGCGCCGACGGGTTCGGCGGGACGTGGCGGCACAACACATTCCCCGGCGCCGCCTGCGATGTGCCGTCGCACCTGTACTCGTATTCGTTTGCACGCAACCCGCGGTGGAGCAAGACCTACGCGAACCAGCCGGAGATCCTGGCTTACCTCGAGAAGGTGGCTGCCGACCACGGGCTGAACACCCACCTGCGGTCGGGTACCGCGATCGTCGCGGCGCGCTGGTCGGATGAGCGACGGCGCTGGACGCTGCGCGCCGAGGACGGTGCAGAGCACCAGTTTGACGTGGTGGTCAGCGCCGTCGGGATGCTCGACATGCCCCACATCCCCGAGCTACCGGGCGCGCGGCGGTTCCGCGGCCGTCAGTTCCATTCCGCCCGCTGGGATCACAGCAAATCGACGGCCGGGGAGCGGGTGGCGTCGATCGGGACCGGTGCCAGCGCGGTGCAGTACGTGCCGGTGATCGCGCGGGAGGCCGCGCACCTCACCGTATTTCAACGGACCCCGATCTGGATTGCGCCGCGCTTCGACTTCCCGTTCACCCCCGAGCAGCATGAGTTGTTCGAACGCGATCCCGGTGCAACGCAGCAGCTGCGCGACGAGGCCTTCGATTCCTACGAGTCGTCCAGCTTCGACGTGGACGCCGCGCAGACCCGCGAAGCGACCGAGTTGGCTCGTAGCTACCTGATGCGCAAGGTGGCCGACCCCGAGCTGCGCGCCAAGCTGATGCCGGACTACCCGGTCGGCTGTAAGCGGCCGCTGCAGTCCAGGGAGTGGTATCCCACCTTTGCGCTCCCGCACGTCCGGCTGGAGACGACTGCGATCGCCGAGTTGACCGAGCGCGGCGTGCGCACCGCCGACGGCGTCGAACACCGCGTCGACACCGTCGTCTACGGCACCGGATTCAAGGCCGCCGATTATCTGGCCAGCATCGAGGTTTCCGGGGCGGGCGGCCGTGCCCTGCGCGACGACTGGCGCGACGGCGCCGAGGCCTACCTGGGCACGCTGGTGAGCGGATATCCGAATCTCTTCATGCTGTACGGCCCGAACACGAACGGGGTCAACTCGATCCTCTACATCCACGAAGCGCAGACGACCTTCATCCGGCACATCCTGGACGAGGCGGGACGCCGCGGCGCACGGACCGTCGAGGTGACCCCGGACGCGCAGCGGCGCTACAACGATGAGATCCAGGCCGCCATGGTGGGCAAGGTGTGGCTGTCGAACTGCAACAGCTACTACCGGCATCCGAGCGGCAAGGTGGTCACCCAGTTGCCCTACAGCGGCCGGACGTTCTTCGAGCGCACGCGGACGATGATCGCGGGCGACTTCGCACTGCGCGCCTAATCCGATGGTCGCGACCCGCTGCGCCCGGCTCCGCCGCGCTTGCGATCGCGACTAGTTCAGGTCAGGTCACCCGGATGTCGCTGAGGTCTATCGACACCCAGCTCGTCGGGCAGCACCCGGCCGGCGGAGTCGCAGCGGTAGGCCCGACGTTTGGACGGAAACACGAATCCGTCGGCCTGCACGAGGTCGTACACGTATTGGATAGCCGGGAAGCCGCCGGCGACGTCGACACGGTAGTCGTGTCGGCATAACAGGTAGTCGCTGTCGACGTAGAACTCCTGAGCGGGACAGTGGCTTGCCAGCGCGGTCGGGAAATGTGCCTGCAGCCCGGCCCACCGCCGGCCCTGGTCCTCGACGGGTTCGAGCTCGGTGACGGTCACGCCCGGCATCGCCATCAGAAACGGGGTGGTCAGGTAGGTCCACAGCGCGTATCCGTTGAAGTAGGCGCGCCGCAGCGGATCCCACGGTGTCGTCAACTCGTGTCCGGCGAACGATTCGCGTGGGCTGGTGCGTTCGGAGACCACTCGGCCGTCGAGCGTCTCCACGGCGATGCGCGCCGGAGTGAAATCGGTCTTCTGGTCCGGCCCGCCGAAAGGTTGCAGCGAAGCCCACTCGCGGTGCAGCGCAACAGTCATTCGCCGTGGAGTGGGATCCTGGGGTTGGCCCTTGAGCTCCCACAGCTTGCCGCCGCTGACGATGGTGGCCTCGATCGTGCTGAATTCGCGCCATCGCGCCAGCCCGCCATGGGCCTCGAGCACCGAGTCCAACAGTCCGGTCGTCCCTCTTGGCACAGGCCTGACGTTAGATTCAACCTCCGGGCGCGTCCAGTGAGTTGTTCAGTGGGGTGCGCCGCCAGGCGATGATCTGCGGCACCAATTCGGGAGCCTTGCTCATCGCACAGCGGCCGGTGCCCTCGATCAGGTGCACCTCGGTGTTGGCCGCCCCTCGAACAGGACATCTGGATGGCGATCTGGGGGTGGGTGACCTTGCACTCGGCATAGGCGAGTGCTAGAAATGACATTGGCACTCGCGACCGGCGAGTGCTAGGTCGGGACGGTGAGGTCCAGCGCAAAACCGCTGTGATCGTCCGTCGCGGGCACTGCGCCCGGCCAGCGTAAGTATCGGGTGGCACACACGTGGTCACTCTGAGTCATCCCCAAATCCGGAGGAATCACTTCGCAATGGCCAAGACAATTGCGTACGACGAAGAGGCCCGTCGCGGCCTCGAGCGGGGCCTCAACGCCCTCGCCGACGCGGTAAAGGTGACGTTAGGCCCCAAGGGTCGC
>JAVROG010000547.1:0-3877 GCA_032162865.1 Mycobacterium sp.
GAGACCGTCAACCGCTGTCCGGTCTATCTGCCGTTCGACGAAGTCGATGTCAGCCTCAACCTGGGTGACGCCCAGACATTCACCCAATTCGTGGTACGTGCCGCGGCCGCGGGAGCAGTCGTGACAGTAGGGTCACACTTCGAGGAATTCGCCCGCCAGATCGGCGCGCAGGTGGGTCCGGTGGCCAAAGTGGTGTGGCCGAACGCGACCACGTATCTCGGTCCGCACTCCGGCGTCGAGAAGGTGATCCTGCGGCACAACTCCGTCGGCACGCCGCGCCACCGTGAGTTGCCGATACGCCGCGTATCCCCGCCCGAGGAAAGCCGCTTCCAAATGGCGTTACCGAGGTAGGGCCGGCAGCGCGAATTAGCCGAATTTTTGGTGCAGGGACCTCCGACTCCAGCGACGATAATGGTTAGAGCATTAAGGAGGATTGATCCGATATGACTCAGCCGCAGACGACGATGACGGTGGATCAGCAAGAGATTATGGCGCGGGCCACCGAAGTGGAGGCCGCGATGGCGGTGCCGCCGACCGACGTCCCGGTCGCGCCCAGCGCGCTCACCTCGGCCGTCAACGCGACCGAGCAGATCAAGCTGAACGCCGAGAACATCCGCACTTTCCTGGAGGCCGGCGGGCGCGAGCGAAGCCGCCTGGCGACCTCGCTGCGCAACGCGGCCAGGGCGTATGGGGATGTCGATGAAGAAGGCGCGGCAGCCCTGGACAACGACGGCGGCGAGGTGGCCGCAGAATCGGCCGGCGGCGTGGGCGGCGACGACTCGGCGGGGCTGCACGACACGGAGCAGGTCGGGGCGGCAGGCGACGACGGCTTCACGGATATGGAAACCGCGGCAAAGAAACTCGAGTCGGGCGACCAAGGCGTATCCCTAAGCGCCATGTCAGACGCCTGGAACAAGTTGAGTTTCGCCATGCAAGGAGATGTGAAGCGGTTCCGGATCTTCCAGAATTGGGAAGGCGAAGCCGCTGAAGTTTGTGAGCAGTCGCTGGATCAGCAGCGGATCTGGATCGTCTACATGGCAGCGAACGCGACCGCGCTAGCCCAGCAGGCTCAGTACCTGGCGCAGCTACAAATAGCGGCCAGGCGCGCACATCCGACGCTCACAGACATCCAGGGTTTGAAGACGAAGTACCAGGCCAAAGATCCCGACGCGATAAAGGTTTGGGCCCAATACCAGGAGCGGTCGGAAAAGGTGTTGAGCGACTACAACGCCAAGGCGTCCGAGCAGATCAAAGCGATCAATCCGGAGAACCCGCCCAAGGCCATCAAGATCAATCCGCCGCCTCCACCGCAGACGCCGGGGCTGATCCCCACGCAGGTGATGCAGGTGGCAAGCATGGCCGGCGGCGGCTCGAGCAACGGCATGCAGCCCCCGATGATGCCGCCCACCGGCGCGGGAGCGGGTGGCGGCGGAATGCCGGCCGGTGTCGGCGCGGAGCTTGCCGCTGGACGCGAAGCGATGGCGAACTTGTCGAAAGATCCTGGGATGAAACCGATGTCGCTAGGTGGCGGTGGTGGCGGCGGAGGCGGCATGCCCGCGATGCCGCTGGCCCCGTCAACCGGTGGCATGGCAGAAGCCGGCGAATCGATGCGGCCCGCTGGCGCGGGCGATGTCGGCGGCCTGGGTCAGGGTGGCGCCGGCAAGAGTGGCGGCGCGGGCGGCGGTGGCATGGGAATGCCGATGGGCGGCCATGGCCAGGGCGGGGGAGGCTCGAAATCCAAGGGCGCGCAACAGGATGACGAAGCGCTCTACACCGAAGACAGGGCGTGGACCGAGGCCGTTATCGGTCAGCGCCGCCGGCAAGACAGCAAGGAGTCGAAGTGAGCTACATGGAAATGGACCCGCATGTCGCCGCGGCTCTGACTCTGGCGGCACGATTTCAGACGGCCCTCGAAGGCACGCTCAACCAGATGAACAACGGAAACTTCCGTGGCACTGACGAGGCCGAGACCGTCGAAGTGTCGATCAACGGGCACCAGTGGCTGACCGGGGTACGCATCGACGACGGCCTGATCAAAGAGCTCGGCGCCGAGTTGGTGGGCGCGCGGGTCAACGAAGCGCTGCAGAACGCGCAGGCGGCGGCGAGCAAGTACAACAGCGCCGCCGGCGAACAGCTCACCGCGGTACTCGAGGCCATGACCAAGACGGCCAACACCGGGTACGCCTAAACGCATTGTTGCGACCACTTCCGGCAAATGACCGCAAGCATTTGCCGCGGCCTCTCCTACCCTCGATTGACGGCCGTTCTCGGCACCGAATTCGCCATTGAGATAGGCCGTTTAACCGCGCGTCTACGGCGTCGTACAGATCGCGAAATTGGCGCAGCGAGCAGGCATTAACCTCAGTTAGGCTTGATAACCATGATGTCCGGTAACACGCAGTGCGCTTGGACTGCCCGGCGGCGCCGGGCTCCGAGCGGCGGCTGCGTGCCAGTCCGACGAGGCAACGCAGGTGCCCACCCGGCAACTCTGGTCGATGCGACCGGGCTGCCGTTGGGAGGAGAGTAGGCGATGGGCATTCCGACACCGACGGGCGAATACGCCGGTCAGATGCTTGAACCGGGCGGTTGGCCGGAGGCCGACGAGGACACGTTCTACGACCGGGCGCAGGAGTACAGCCAGGTGCTGCGCAAAGTCGCCGACGTCATGGACTCCACCCGACACCAGCGGGTCGAGGTGTTCGACGGAGGCGTCTGGTCGGGCGGTGCCGCCAATGCCGCCGATGGCGCGCTCGGCGCAAATCTGAACGAAATGAGCACGCTGCAGGATTATCTCGCCACCGTCATTACCTGGCATCGGCATATCGGCAGTTTGATCGTGGAAGCCAAGTCGGAAATCGGCAACAACGTGGACGGCGCACAGCGGGACATAACGATCCTGGAGAATGACACCGAGCTGGACGCCGAGGAACGGCAAACCGCGATTAATTCGCTGGTTCGGGCGACCCATCAGGCCAATACGAGTTTGGTCACCGAAACCGCTGAGCTGGTGCGGGCGTCCAAAAATTGGAAACCGCCGCACAACGCGCTCGAGGATCTGCTGCACCAGGTGACGCCACCGGCCCCCGAGGTCCCGAGTCTGGTCGTTCCGACACCGAATGCGCCCACCCCGGCCGTTCCCACTCCGACACCGTTCGAGCCGGTCCCGGCCAACCCGTACGACCCGGTTGGCCCCGGTACTCCGGTGACCCCGGTGACTCCGACCCCGTTCGACCCGACGAATCCGAACCCGGTCACCCCGATCACCCCCGTTCCGCCCTTACCTCCGGTGATGCCGGTGACTCCGGTCAACCCCGAAAAGCCGGGCACGCCGGTCATTCCCATTACTCCGGTCAAGCCGAACCCGGACCAGCCGGTCACCCCGGTGAACCCGGCGCCGAGTCCGGCACCGGCACCGGTCAACCCGGCCCCGGTGAACCCGACGCCAGGTACCGGCCCGGGTCCGGCACCCGTCGGACCGCCATCACCCGTTGGACCGCTGCCAGGGGGTCCCGGTACGTCACCGACCCCAGGTGCCCCGGGGAGCGAACCGGTGCATGTGAAACCTGCTGCGGCAGTGGATGTACCGGCGCACCCGGGTCAACCGGCGGGTCCGTCGGGACCCTCGCATCGTGCCGACGACGGTTCTCCCGCGATGACGCCCGCAGCAGCCACCGGGATTCCGGCGGCCGCGCGGGGCTCCTCAGCCGGGTTGGGCGGAACCGCCGCGTCCACTGGGGCGAGTCAATCCACCGGTGCGGGCGGCGCGCCGAGCGCCGGCTCGCGTGCTGCGGGCGGACGGGCGCCGTTGGGTGGGGCCGGTAAGGCTCCGGCGACGGCAAGGACCCGGGCCGCGTCCGCGCGCACCGCACCTGCGGCG
>JAVROG010000548.1:0-18707 GCA_032162865.1 Mycobacterium sp.
ACGTTGACACTTATCCCTCGGTTCGACCCGCGCAAGGCTCTCGAGGTGATCGAGCGTGACGGGGTCACGGTGTTCGAGGGGGTGCCGACGATGTATTCGGCGCTGCTCAGCGTGGCAGAGGAGGCCGCACCGGAGGCGACGCGCAGTCTGCGCACCTGTGTCTCCGGTGGTGCGGCGCTGCCCGTCCAGGTTCTCACTGATTTTGAAAAGGCCTTTGGCTGCACCGTCCTCGAAGGCTACGGGCTCTCCGAAAGCTCTCCGGCAGCCGCGTTCAATCATCCGCACCGGGAGCGCAAGGTGGGTTCGATCGGCACCCCGATCGACGGTGTCCAGATGCGGGTGGTCGATCTGGAGGGCGTTGAGGTCCCCCAGGGGCAGACTGGCGAGATCCAGATCCGCGGCCACAACGTGATGAAGGGCTATTGGAACCTGCCCGACGCGACCAAGGCAACGATCACCGCCGACGGGTGGCTGAATACGGGGGACGTCGGTCGAGTTGATGAGGACGGCTACTTCTACATCGTCGACCGGACCAAAGACATGATCATCCGTGGCGGCTATAACGTTTACCCCCGCGAGATCGAGGAAGTGTTCTACGAGCATCCCGCGGTGGCCGAAGCCGCCGTCATCGGTATCCCACACGACTCGCTCGGCGAGGAAGTCGCCGCGGCAGTCGCTCTCAAAAAAGACGCTGCGGTGACCCCGGAAGAACTGCGTGACTACGTGAAGGCCCGGGTGGCCGCGTACAAGTATCCACGCCAAGTTTGGCTCGTCGACGCTCTGCCCAAGGGCCCCACCGGCAAAGTTCAAAAGCGCGACATCACTGTTCCTGCAACTGAAAGGACACCGTAACAATGGCAACCCCCTCGAATCCCCCAACTGCCGTAGCAAAAGCCGACGAGCTCGCTGCACCGCTCGACCTGCTGCTCACCAGCGCCACCAAGCCCTTCGCCAGCCGAATGATGCCGAACGCCACCTGGGCCCGCTTCGGTGCCAACCTCGCGCAGCACCCTGGTGCTGTGGCCGACCGGGCTGGCACCCTTGCTCGTGAACTCGGCGCAATCGCGGCAGGCAAGTCCCACCGTGTCCCGGCACGGGCCGACAAACGCTTCAGCGACCCCGCCTGGCAACAGAACCCGCTGCTGCACCGAATAATGCAGGCGTATCTGGCCGGCGCCGAGACCGCCGAGGGTCTCCTCGACGACGCGCAGCTGGATTGGCGCGACAGCGAGAAGATGCAGTTCGTCATGGACAACTTTGTGGAGGGCCTTGCGCCCAGTAACAACCCGCTGATCAGTCCGCTCGGTTGGAAGGCCCTGATCGACACCGGTGGCCTGAGCGCGGTGCGAGGCGCGAGAGCCTTTGCCCGAGACATGCTTTCGAAGCCTCGGGTGCCTGCGATGATTGAACCCGATGCCTTCGCGGTGGGCGAGAACGTTGCCGTCACCAAGGGGGCAGTGGTGCTCCAAACCTCGATGTTCGAACTGATCCAGTACGCACCGCAGACACCCAAGGTGCGCGCCATTCCGTTGCTCATGGTGCCGCCGGTGATCAACAAGTACTACGTCATGGACATCGCGCCTGGACGCAGCATGATCGAGTACTTCGTGCAGCAGGGCCAGCAGGTGTTCGTCATCTCGTGGCGCAACCCGCAAGCCCGCCATCGCGACTGGGGTTTCGACGCCTACGGCGCGTCGATCGTCGAGGCTATGGATGCGGCCCAGAAGATATCCGGGACCGACAGCACCCACCTGCTGGCCACCTGCTCGGGTGGCATCCTCGCGGCCATGACCGCAGCCCATCTCGCCGATATCGGCGAGGGCGATCGGGTCGCCGGCCTAAACCTGGCGGTCACCGTGCTGGATGAGACCCGGGCCGGCTTCGCGGCCGCGGCGATGAGCGACCGCGCGGCGCAGGCGTCGATTCGCGTTTCGGGTCGCAAGGGCTACCTCGACGGGCGCGACATGGCGGAGATGTTCGCGTGGTTGCGGCCCACCGACCTGGTATGGCGGTACGTGGTGAACAACTACGTGCAGGGCCGCACGCCGGCACCGTTCGACGTGTTGTTCTGGAACGCCGACACCACCCGGATGGCCGCCGCCCTGCACCGCGACATGGTGCTGATGGGGCTGCACAACTCGCTGGTTACCCCTGGCGCGGTCAGCATGCTGGGCAGCCCCGTCGACCTGGGCAAGATCACGTCGGACGCATACGTCATAGGCGGGGTCGCCGACCACATCTCGCCGTGGCAGGCCACCTACCGCAGCGCGCGCCTGCTCGGCAGCAAGGACAACCGGTACGTGCTGTCAACCAGCGGTCACATCGCGGCACTGGTGAACCCGCCAGGCAACCCGAAGGCGTCGTACCGCACCGGTCCGGTCGAGGCGGAAGATGCCGAAAAGTGGCTCGAATCAGCGCAAAAGTCCCCTGGCTCCTGGTGGTCGGACTACGTGAGCTGGCTCGCCGAGCGCAGCGGCCCAGAGGTCGACGCGCCGAAAGCGCTTGGCGCCGATGACCTGCCGCCGCTCGGTCCGGCCCCGGGTAGCTATGTGATGGAGAAATGAGCGTATTCAGCCCCCGCGCCACGTCGGCGAGCACGATGGGCGAGGAGCGCTACATCACCGCCGGCGGACAGCGGATTCGGGTGAACGTGCGCGAAGGATCCGGCGTGCCACTGTTGCTGTGCAACGGCATTGGAGCAAGCCTGGAGGTGCTCGATCCGCTGGTGGAGCAGTTGGGTTGCCCAGTAATCAGATTCGATGTCCCCGGGACCGGGGGATCACCCACCTCCGCTCTGCCCTACGGGTTTCCCTACCTGGCCTGGGTGCTGGGAAGGGTGCTGTCCAAGCTCGAACTTGGCGTGGTGGATGTGCTCGGGCTGTCCTGGGGCGGCGCGGTGGCCCAGCAGTTCGCCTTCCAGAACCCGCGCCGATGCCGGCGACTCGTTCTGGTGGCGACGGGGACCGGTGCGCTAATGGTGCCGGCCCACCCGCGCGTACTGGCGAAAATGATCACACCACGCAGGTTTTCGGACCCCGACTACGCCGCATCGATCGCGGGAGAGCTGTACGGCGGCACGGTCCGCGCTCACGGCGAGGACGTGGCGCGACTTTTCGTGCGCCAGTTACACGCTGGATCGAAGATCGGCTACCTGCACCAACTACTCGCGGGCTCGGTCTGGACCAGCCTGTTCGCGCTGCCCGCGGTGCGACAGGAGACGCTGATCATCGCGGGCACGGATGATCCGATCATCCCGGTGATCAACGCCCGCATCATGAATGCGTTACTGCCCCACTCACGGCTGCATCTGCACGATGGCGGGCATATCGACCTGGTGCACAACGCGACCGAACTCGCGCCCGTCATCGAGAAGTTTCTGAGTGAACCCGGAGAACGGCCATGAGCCACAATGACATTGACGACATCGACACGTTGGACTTTTACTCGTACGAGTGCCTGCTAACCGACGAGGAGCGCGACCTGCTGCACGCGGTGCGCAAGTTCATGACGACCGATGTGGCGCCTGTCCTTCTTGAGCACTGGTCGCGTGCCACGTTTCCGGTCGAAATTATCCCCGGAATGCGCGAGATGGGAATCGCGGGCCTGCCATACCAAGGCTACGGTTGCGGAGGACGCCGTTACCTGCTCGACGGCATGATCGCAATGGAGCTGGCCCGCACGGACTGCTCGATCGCCACATTCAACGGGGTGCATGCCGGACTGGCGATGGGTTCGATCTATCTGTGCGGCTCCGACGAGCAACGGATGAGATTCCTGCCCGCCATGGCGCGCTACGACAAGATCGGCTCCTTCGGGTTGACCGAGCCGGAGGTCGGCTCCGGGGCTTCGGGTGGGTTGCAGACGACGGCGCGACGCGACGGCGACACCTGGATCCTCAACGGCCAAAAGAAGTGGATCGGCAATTCGACGTTCGGGGACCTGACCGTCATTTGGGCCAAAGACGTCGCGGACGGACGGGTGAAAGGCTTTGTGGTGCCGAACTCCTCGCCCGGGTTCACCGTCGAGAAACAGATGCACAAGATCGCGCTACGAATAGTGCAGAACGGCCTCATCACGCTGGACAACGTGCGTGTGGCGGAGTCCGACCGACTGCAGCGGGCCGACTCGTTCAAAGACACCGCCGAGGTGCTGCGGATGACCCGCGCCGGGGTGGCGTGGATGGCGGTCGGCTGCGGGATGGGGGCCTATGAGAACGCACTGGCGTATGCGTGCAGCCGAAAGCAGTTCGGCCGGCCGATCGGTGGCTTCCAACTGGTCCAGGATCTGCTTGTTCGGATGCTCGGCAACGTCACGTCGTCTTACGGCCTGTGCGTGCGGCTGTCCCAACTGCAGGATGAGGGGCGCGCCGAGGACCGGCACTCATCCCTGGCGAAGGCCTTCTGCACCGTGCGGATGCGCGAAACGGTGGGATGGGCCCGTGAACTATTGGGCGGCAACGGAATCCTGTTGGAGCACAACGTTGGCCGCTTCGTCGCCGATGCCGAGGCGATCTACTCGTACGAAGGCACGCGGGAGATGAACACGCTCATCGTCGGGCGCTCGTTGACCGGGCTCAGCGCGTTCGTCTAAAGCCGCGGAGAACTCACCGCTGATGATGTTGGTCATGCCCGATGGGGTGAGCCACATGGAGTACGTTGGCGCCGTGGCGGCAGAGGCGGACGCGCGGGATGTTGAGGCACTAGGGTTGCTGGCGGATCTGCAAGGACATGCGCGCGAGGAACGTGCTGAACTCGTTACCTGGTTGCTCGCCCGGGGCTTCGATGTCAATCAGATCCGCAATGCGTTCAGCCCGATACTGTTGCCCGCCAATTGCGCTCTCGGCGATGACGGGACGTCGGTGACGGCGCGAGAACTTGCCGATTCGAGTGGGATCGACCTCGAATTGCTGCAACGACTGCACCGCGCAGCTGGCCTGGTTCGTGTTGAGAACCCCGATGCGCCTCTACCGTCACGGGCGGATGCCGAATCGGTATTGCATGCCGCACGTCTGGTCGATCTAGGCCTGGACCCGGCACAGGTCGTCTTGATCGTGCGACTCCTGGTGGACGGCCTGACTGGCGCGGCAGTAGCCATGCGTCAAGCGGCCCTACACGCATCGCTGCATCCGGGCGCCACCGAGCGTGAGCTTGCCCAGACAATCGAAAGGCTGACTGAAGAAGCCGAGCACCTTCTCGGGCCGATGGTCGACGATCTTTTGAGGGTGGCCTTACGACATTCTTTTGACACCGAGGCGATGAACGAGGCAGAGCGTGCGGCCGGCACGGTTCAGGGGGTACGGGAAGTCGCCGTCGCATTCGCCGATCTAGTCGGATTCACACGGCTCGGGGAAGAAGTGCTGCCGGAAGATCTGGGCGTAATCGCCGCACGGTTCAGTGATCTTGCCCATGATGTCGTGACAAGTCCCGTTCAGTTCGTCAAGACGATCGGTGACGCGGTGATGCTGGTTTGTGCAGACCCCCGGAGTCTGCTGACGACGGTCTTGGAGCTAGTCGAGGCCGCGGCCGCGGATGACTTCCCGCCACTACGGGTGGGATTTGCCTTCGGCCGTGCAGTCGGCCGTGCCGGGGACTGGTTCGGCAGCCCGGTAAATGTGGCCAGCAGAGTCACCAGCGTTGCACCCGGCGGCACGGTGCGAGTAACCGAATCCGCGCGTGAGGCGATCGGCGATGCACCCGGCGTCGAGTGGTCGTTGGCCGAAGCGCGTCATCTCAGAGGTATTGATGGCACAGTGCTGCTGTTTGATGCTCGCCGCGCGTGATACCGCCTAGTCAATTACCGCGACCGCACGGCAACTGCGGCTGCCGACACGTTCGATCCCGCACGAACCGGCACTGCCGGCGCACAACTCGACGTCGGACCGCGCTCGATAGTCGCGTTCGTTGCTGCGCGGGTGACAAAACCCGGGCCGAAGGTGATGGCCGATAAGTTGAGGCCGCCACGGAGATACTCCAGTTGCACTACTTCGTAAGTCAGAGATCGTATCTGGCCGCCAGGCGACCGCTGGCGACAGTTTCGCGCAGCACTTTGTAGTCGAGATCGTTCTGGTCGGCATATGCTGCGGCGTAACGCACCAGTGCCCGATCGGCTTGGTCGCCCTTACCGAGGTAGGACGCAATCGCGATGCGATCACCGGTGCGGGCGTGCGCTCGGGCGAGCACTTCGCCGCAGGACCGTCCATAGTCAGCCAGCACCTTGGCGTTCATTGACTGCACGTTCGCCGAGCCCTTCCAGTCGCGCAGCTGACGTACGTAGTAGTCACCCTCATGACCATCTGGGCCGACCGCATGCAGCCACCCGAGCAGGATGTCCCCCGCCGCCTGCATCAGTCGTTGCCCCACGACCACCCGTTCTCCCGCGTTCTCGTAAGCGCTCGGCGGCAGGTAGAACTCGAGCACGGAGGGCTGGGCCTCCTTGACCTGCAGGAGGAGGGGGTCGTTCTCGTCACGGCCCATCATCAGCACGATCCAGGCGCGGGTGCCGACGCTGCCGACTCCGACGACCTTGCGTGCCATGCCCACATAGCGGAAGCGGTTGGCCAGGACACGGCGGTTGGTTTCCAGACTCTGCAAGTAGGTGCGGATGAGGACTCCCATATGGTGCTCGTGCGCGTGTGCTTCGGCCTCGCCGACGAGCTCGTCGATCGGGACGAGCAGCGGCGGATCGCTCGCCAGCCGGCGCTGACCGTCGACCAGGCGGGTCAGCTCTGCCAGCGCCTGCAGATGGTTTCGTGACTTTGCCTTTGCCGCGGTGCGGCGAATCTGGTGCCCGAACGTCGAGTCGACGCTGGCAATCAACGCGTCGTTCACGCATGTCTGCGCGTACCACAAGTCGAGCTCGCGCATCTCCGCCAGTGCCAGCATCCGGATGCGGTAACCCTCCGCGGTGGCTCGCACCACCTGTTCACATTCCGCAGCATCGAAGCCGTTGCTGCGCCCGGCAACGGCCAGGCTTGCCAGCAACCGCTTGACATCCCACTCCCATGGCCCGGGCAGTGTCTCGTCGAAGTCGTTGAGCTCAAAGACCAGATTGCGCTCTGGGGAGGCGAACAGACCGAAGTTGGACAGATGCGCGTCTCCGCACAACTGCACCTGCTGTCCCGTTTGGGAACCGGTCGCCAGGTCGGAAGCCATGATCATCGCGGCACCCCGATAAAAGGACAACGGTGAGGCCAACATTCGGCCGTACCGGATGGGCACGAGCTCCGCCACCCGTGTGGTCGCCTGGGTCTCCAGCAGCGCCACCGGATCTGGACGGTCCTGCGCCACAACGTAATCCGCGAGGGACGACCGCGGCAGTCGTGTCCGAGCCGACCTGCCAAGCTCCTGCCGCTCGGCGACGGTCAGGCTTGGTGCGATCGCCGCAGGCATTTCAGCCTAGGCCGAAGACGGTTCGACGAGGACGACGAGGACAGGATTCCGACGACGGCGACGCATACGGTGGCGACGGCCTTGAAGATCGGGCCGTTTCTCGCTTTGCCCAACACGTTCGACCGGTTGGACATCGCCCTGACGACTTGCCTGGTCCGGTGCTATTCATGGCCACTCCGAGAGGATTCGTTGGCATGCCTTCATCGGCATTTCCGTCGCGGTCGACACCCATCTGTGGTCGATGAATCCGACATGACGTCATTGTTGCCAGAGTCCAGCGACCAGGTGTTGTGCGCTGATACAACGTCACCGCCGGGATGGTGCACTACCGAACATTGCCGACCTCACAGCAGATTGATGGCGGTGGCTCGGTGGGATTGGACAACGCACAAGCCTAGACCTAACCGAGGGAACCGGCCGAGCGGTGGTCGCCAATACACCAGCCGCCTGTCGGGATTGTACTGCGCCACAACGACGGTGACCGACGGAATCGACCGGATGCAGTCATCTACCCGCAGCGCTTCCTTGGAGCGTCTGTTCATGCAACGAAGGGACTCACGCCGCCAGTGGTTCCGCAGCCCAGAAACGATTGCTCGTCGGTGGGCTTCTAGTGCGCGCGAGTGCGTTATCAGTGGGTGTGGGCGTCCCGTGTCCGCTCGGTTTAGTACATCCGTCTGAACATTTCGACGACGGGTGCGAGCTCGGCGGCGTTGGTGATCAGATCGACGTGTCCGCCGGCGTGAAGATGCAGGGTCGAATGGGGCAACAGCCGGTGTAGGATCCTGGCGTTAGCCGGCGGGACGACGGGGTCGTCGAGTCCGGCGACGACCATTGTCCGTTGCCGGACCAGCGGCAACCCGAAGATGCTCGTCCACACCGAACCGGCGAGCAGCTGATGCAGGTATCCGACGCGAGAGCCGGCCATCAGCTGGCGGTCGAACAATCGCGCGACGACCGACGGGTCGGTGCGGACGGTCCCACCGTAGAGCTCACCGGCGATCGAGGCTGCATACTGGTGGTCGAGGAAGCGGCGTGGTGTGAGCAGTTTGGCCAGCACACCCGGTTTTCCGGGCACCATGATGATGCCGTTCCCGGTGGAAACCAGGATCAGTCGCCGGCAGTAGCGCGGGTTCTGAAAGGCGAACTGCTGTGCCAGCGCGCCACCCCAGGACAATCCGACGACATCGACGAACCGGGTGTTGAGATCGAGCTTGTTCAGGAGTTGTCGCAGTACCGCGGCTAGGTATGGAAACCCGTACGGCAGTGGCGAATCCGGTGAACCACCGGTGCCCGGCACGTCGAACCGCACCACGGTGGTGTCCGGATCAAGGTGTTGCACTACTGGGTCCAACACCTCCAGGCTCGCCCCGATGCCATTGCCCAACACAAGCGGGATCCCCGTCCCGGCACGGACGTTGACACGGATCTGCTGTCCCAGCACGGGGATAAGGCGCTCCGTGCTGGTCCTATCGGACGGTGACGCGTTCATGAGTGCAACACGATGACGTCTGCAATGCGCGCCGGCCGCTGTTCTGTGTCGCAATCCATGCCTGGCATGTTAGATCTCGATGAGGCCGCCGCCATCGGCCTCAGGAAACGAAGATCATCCGCATCCTTGTCGCTGATCGATGAGCGTGAGAGCCGCCCGACCAGGATCGCCGCTGGGGCACCCGCCCCGAAACGAGGGCGTTGTCTCCGGAATACAAAGCGATCTCGGGAATTGGTCGATTGGGGACTGCGCAAAGACCAGCCACGCTCGCTACGGTCTTGCCGAACCTAGAGCCCGGTTGTCCAACACGCCACTGCGTGGATGACCGCGGCCGTTGGAATTCCAAACATTGCGAAGAAGCAACACGAGAAGAGGTATCCCGGTGACCGCTAATCCGTCGTTCGATCTTTTCAGGCTGCCCGATGAGCACAACGAATTGCGCGCGGTGTTGCGTGATCTGTGCGAGCAGGAGATCGCGCCGCACGCCGCCGACGTCGACGAACAATCGCGTTTCCCGGAGGAGGCGCTCCGCGCACTGAGTGCGTCGGGATTTTCCGCAATCCATGTGTCCGAGGAGTACGGCGGCCAAGGTGCGGATTCGGTGGCGGCCTGCATTGTGGTGGAGGAGGTGGCCCGCGTTGATGCGTCGGCGTCGTTGATCCCCGGGGTGAACAAGCTGGGCACGATGGGTTTGATACTGCGGGGTTCGGATGAGCTCAAGAAGCAGGTGCTGCCGACGCTGGCGTCGGGCGAGGCGATGGCCTCGTATGCGCTCTCGGAGCGCGAGGCCGGGAGTGACCCGGCCGCGATGCGCACCCGTGCGCGACGCGACGGCGACGACTGGGTGCTCAACGGCGCCAAGTGCTGGATCACCAACGGTGGCAAGTCAACCTGGTACACGGTGATGGCGGTGACCGATCCGGACAAGGGCGCAAACGGAATCTCGGCGTTCATCGTGCACAAGGACGACCCCGGGTTCACGGTCGGGCCAAAGGAGCGCAAGTTGGGCATCAAGGGCTCGCCCACCACCGAGCTGTATTTCGAGGACTGTCGCATTCCCGGTGATCGGATCATCGGCGAGCCGGGTACCGGGTTCAAGACCGCGCTCGCGACGCTGGATCACACCCGCCCGACCATTGGGGCGCAAGCGGTCGGCATCGCGCAGGGGGCACTGGACGCGGCGATCGCCTATACCAAGGGGCGCAAGCAGTTTGGGCAGTCGGTCAGCAATTTTCAAGGCGTGCAATTCATGCTGGCGGATATGGCGATGAAGGTGGAGGCGGCCCGGCTGATGGTCTACAGTGCCGCCGCGCGCGCCGAGCGCGGCGAGTCGGCGTTGAGCTTTATCTCCTCGGCCTCGAAGTGTTTTGCCTCCGACGTGGCCATGGCGGTGACCACCGACGCGGTACAGCTGTTCGGCGGCGCCGGCTATACCAAGGATTTCCCAGTGGAACGGATGATGCGCGACGCCAAGATCACCCAAATCTATGAAGGCACTAACCAGATTCAACGCGTCGTCATGTCACGCGCACTGCTCAAGTAGCCGCACCGGCCCGCGGGCACACCTTCGACCCATCAAGTGCACATCCAAGGTCGCTGACGGAAGCAGCAATCCGATACGGGCCCGCGCCGGTTCGGCGATATGGTGAGTTACCAGCCGATCAAGTGGAGGTGAATGGCCTCCAGGGTGAGGATAGTGAGCGTCGATGGCCGACGGCGACCCGCGTGCGACGCAGCGGGATCTGATCGCTGAGATCGCCGCGGAACTGGGGCAGGCGGACTTCGACGATGTCAACGAGGTCGGGCATGGCGGCTTCGGCGTCGTCTACCGCTGCGCTCAGCCCATGTTGGACCGCGCCGTTGCGGTCAAGGTGCTGACTGCCGATCTTGACTCGGACAATCGTGCCCGCTTCCTGCGCGAGCAGCGCGTCATGGGCCGCCTTTCGGGACACCCGCACATCGTGCAGGTTTTTCAGGTCGGCGTCTTGGTGAGTGGCCGGCCATTCATTGTGATGCCCTACCACGCCAAGGATTCGCTGGAGGTGGTGATCCGCCGGCACGGAACCCTTGACTGGCGCGAGACGCTCAGTATCGGCGTGAAGCTCGCGGGTGCGCTCGAGGTGGCGCACGGCGCGGGCATATTGCATCGCGACGTGAAGCCCGCCAACATCCTGATGTCCGACTACGGTGAGCCGCAGCTGACCGACTTCGGAATTGCCAGGATCGCCGGGGCTTTCCAGACGGCGACCGGGTTGATCACCGGTTCGCCGGCGTTTACCCCCCCGGAGGTGCTCGAGGGCGCAGCGCCGACGCCGGCATCGGATGTGTATTCGCTGGGTGCGGCGTTATTTTGCGCGTTGACCGGCCACGCCGCCTTTGAACGCCGCGCCGGCGAGCAGGTGATCGCTCAGTTCCTGCGGATCACCTCACAACCTATCCCGGACCTGCGCGAGCAGGGACTACCAGCTGACGTGGCCGCGATCATCGAGCGGGCGATGGCGCGGGATCCGGCAGATCGTCCGGGCGCCGCAGCCGAATTCGGCGACGAGCTCCGTGAGGTTCAGCGCCATAACGGAGTCGCCGTCGACGAGATGGCTCGTCCGGTCGACCTGGCCGTGGAGCGTCGAAAATCGCCCGCGCCCACGCCTGTTCGCTCGGATTCCGCGACCACGCCGCCGACACCCGCGACGAAATACCGACCCCCCGTCTCCACCAGATCACTGGTCGCCCGCAGCCGCGTCATCGACGTCCTTCGCGCCGGTGGACGTCGGCGACTGATCTTCGTTCACGCACCCTCAGGGTTCGGCAAGAGCACCCTGGCGGCGCAGTGGCGCGAGGAACTCTCACTCGGCGGCGTCGCGGTCGCCTGGCTGACGGTCGACGACGACGACAACAATGTGGTGTGGTTTTTGACGCATCTGCTCGAGTCGATCCGGCGGGTCCGTCCCGCTCTCGCCGAGTCATTGGGGCATGTGCTGGACCAACACGGCGATGACGCGAGCCGCTATGTCTTGACGTCGCTCATCGACGAAATCCACCAAAAAGACGACCGAATTGCGGTGGTGATCGATGACTGGCACCGCGTGTCCGACAGTCGAACCATCGCTGCCCTTGGTTTCTTGTTGGACAACGGATGCCATCATCTGCAGATCATCGTGACCAGCTGGTCTCGCGCCGGACTACCGCTGAGTAGGTTGCGGATGCGCGACGAGTTAATCGAAATCGATTCCGACGCTTTGCGTTTCGACATCGACGAAGCATCCTCGTTCCTCAACGAGATCGGGGGCCTACAGCTGTCGTGCGGGGATGTCGAGGCGTTGACCACATCGACCGACGGGTGGGCCGCTGCCCTGCGACTGGCCGCGTTGTCGCTGCGCGGCGGCCGCGATGTGAACAGCCTGCTCGGCCGGCTTTCCGGTGCCGGCGACGTTGTCGGCGAATTCTTGGCCGAAAACGTATTCGACACCCTCGAACCCGATGTGCGTGATTTTTTGCAGACGACATCGATCACCGGGCGCACCTGCGGCGGGCTGGCCTCGGTGCTGGCGGGCGCGACGAACGGGCAGGCGATGCTGGAACAGGTCGAGCAGCGCGGCTTGTTCCTGCAGCGGGTCGACGACGACCCGAATTGGTTCCGCTTCCATCACATGTTCGCCGAGTTTCTGCGTCGCCGACTCGAACGGGACCACCCCGACCGAGTCAAAGAACTTCACCACACCGCATCGGTGTGGTTCGCCGAAAACGGCTACCTCAACGAGGCCGTCGACCACGCGTTGGCTGCGGGCGATCCCGCCTACGCGGTTGATCTCGTCGAACTGGACGGCACAAGACTGCTCGAACAATCGAAAATGACCACGCTGCTTGGGATCGTCAAGAAATTGTCACCCGATCTGGTGGTCGGGCGAGCTCGGCTCCAGTTGGTGATTGCCTGGGCGAACATCCTGCTGCAACGTCCGGCACTGACCGATACCGCGCTGAATCGCTTCCAGACCGCCCTGGACCACACGGGCCACACGGACCTCTCCGAGTCAACACGGGCCGATCTGCGGGCTGAGGCGGACGTGGTGCGCGCAGTTGCAGAAGCCTTCGCCGATCGGATAGAGCGCGTAGATGACCTGGTGGCAGAGGCGATGTCGAGACCGGACACCCTGCATCCGTGGGTGCCCGGGGTCGCCGGAAATGCCGCGGCGTTCGCGGCGATCTACCGCTTCGACTTCGATGCGGCTCACCAGCTGCTTGAGCGTGCCGCGCCCTACCAGGAGGCGATGGGACCGTTCAGCACTGTTTATGGACGCTGTTTGGCTGGCATCGCCGCGAGGTACCGACTCAACATTCCAGCTGCCCTGAAGAACTTCCGAGAAGCGTTCGAGATGGCCACGGGGGTGGGGCGCCACTCGCACGCGGCGCGTCTCGCGGGTGCGCTTCTCGGCGAAATGCTCTACGAAACTGGCGACATTGCGGAGGCAGCGCGCCTGCTGGACGAGGGCGATCTGTTGAGCTCCGACGGTGGCATGGTGGATTATCTGGCCGCCAGGTATGTGATGGGTGCCCGGACCAAGGCAGCACAGGGGGATCGCGGGTCTGCCGTCGAGCGTCTAGCCGCCGGCGCAGCCGCAGCACAGCAGCTGCGACTGCCGCGTCTTGCCGCAAGGATTAACAATGAGCGCGTCCGTCTGGGCATCGAGCTACCACAAGCGGTTATTGCAAGTTTGCGTTCGGCGCGAACCATCCCCCACGGCAATGGAATCGCCACGATTACAGCCGAACTCGACGAGGACTCCGGGATCCGTCTGTTGGCCGCGAGCGATTCCGCGGCTGACCGGGAGCTAGCCTGGCAACGGGCCGCTGATCTGGCCGCGGGAATCGACGGCGAGCGCAGACCTCTGGCGGCGCTGCAGGCACAACTGCTCCGCATCGAAACGCTGACAGCCGCGGGCCGGACAGCGCATGCCCAAGAAGAACTGACGCGAGTTGCTGCCAAGTGCGCCGAACTCGGGCTCTCACGTCTGCTGGTCGATGCGGGACTCGGGTAGGGCAAAAACTCGGAGTCGAGGCCGCACTAGGCAGATTGCCCCGCTCCTTGCTCGCGCCGTTCCGGCGGTCGCCGTCGCCGCGCTAAACGCGGGTCGCGAGCCTAACGCCACGGCCAAAATCTCCCCGGCATTTCGCCATGGCGCTACGCTCGCGCCGTCAGATCCCAGATGACCGCGTCGGTCAGCCGGATTAGGTCCTGCGGCGCGACGGCTACATCCCAATGCCGCTTGCCCGCACTGCATAACACCCGGTCCCAGTTCAGCGCTGAGCTGTCCACCACGGTCCGCAGCCGCTTGCGCTGACCGAACGGGGAAATGCCGCCGACCACGTAACCCGTGCTCCGCTCGGCTGCGGCCGACTCGGCCATGCTGGCCTTCGCCACGCCGAGCGCGGCCGCGGCCGCTTTCAGCGATAACTTGGCGGGGATCGGCACGATCGCGACCGCCAGCTCGGTGGGCAGCGCGATGATCAAGGTCTTGAAGACCTGTGCGGGCGCGAAGTCGCCGGAATCGGATAGGTCGGTGATGACCTCGAAGTGCAAGATTTCGTGCGCTACACCGGCTTTGACGAGTGCTGCGATTCCCGGCGTCGCTGCGCCCGCCACGTGAGGTGAGCTCAGGCCTGGACGTACCCCGGCGGGTTGACCCCATCCACCCAGAAGTCGACACCGAGCTTGCCGCCGGGGACGCAGTCATACACCGACAGGTCCGTGACACCCGACTCGAACAGCACGTCCTCACACAGCAGCGACTGGCCGGTGTACTCGCGGGAGTTCTTGTTGAGAATGACGTAGGCCGCGTCGGAGTACACCTCGGGCTTGCGGGCACGCCCCATTGCCTCGTCACCGCCCAGCAGGTTCTGGACCGCAGCCGTGGCCACCAGTGTGCGGGGCCACAAGGTGTTTGACGCGATGCCCTCCTCGCGCAGCTCCTCCGCGATTCCCAACGCGCACAACGACATACCGAACTTGGCCATCATGTACGCGGTCGGCTTCAGCCACTCCTTGCCCAGCAGCACCGGCGGCGACAGCGTCAGGATGTGCGGGTTCTCCCGGCCCTTGAGGTGCGGGATACAGGCGTGCGACACCGCGTAAGTGCCGCGCACCTGGATGCCGTTCATCAGGTCGAAGCGCTTCATCGGCACGTCGGTGATCGACCCGAGGTTGATCGCCGAGGCGTTGTTGACCACGATGTCGATGCCGCCGAACTGCTCGACGGTCTTGGCTACCGCGGACTCGACCGAGTCCGGGTCGCGGACGTCGCCGACGATCGGCAGGGCCTGTCCGCCGGCATCTTCGAGTTCCTTGGCGGCGGTGTACACCGTGCCCGGCAGCTTCGGGTGCGGTTCGGCGGTCTTCGCGATCAGGGCGATGTTGGCGCCGTCTTGGGCGGCGCGTTTGGCGATCGCCAGGCCGATACCGCGGCTGGCGCCCGAGATGAACATGGTCTTGCCGTTAAGGGACATGGCGTCACATTAACGCCCGCCCTGATCGCCGATTTCATGGGTGCGCCGCTCCCGTAACGCGCGCAGGTGAACGCTCGCCCAAGTGCGAAATGGTCGCCAGGCCGCCGACACCTCGTCAAGTGTGCGACCCGGCCCGTATCGCTCGATTATCTCCGCGTCGAGCCGGCGTTCGTGCGACGGCAACCCATCCGGGGCGTTGGCCCCGCGCAACACGACCAGTTGTGCGGCGAACGGCCCAAGACCTTTGACTTCCTGTACGGCGTGCACTGCGTCATCGGGATCCATCGACCGCAGGGCCAGGCAATCCAGGCGTCCCTCGAGCGCGGCCTCGGCGACGGCTCGCAGGTACTCACCTTTGCGGCCCGGCAGATCCAGATCCAGGGAGAGGAGTCGTTGCGGGGTGGGAAACGCGCCGCGGTCCCCGTGCCGATCCACGATGCCAGCGCGCAGTCGACCCGCCTGCACTATCCGCACGCGCTGTGACAGCACCGCCCAGGCGGCGGCCTCGTATGGCGAGTGGAAGCCGCATGGTCGCAATCCCGGGAGCTCCCGTTGGGCGTCGGCGATCACCGGATCCCGCCGTGCGACGTCGACCCAACCGCGTGCGTCCACGTCCAGTGCCAGGAAACGCGCTGTTTGTTCGGCCGCCTGGTCCAGGTCGCCATCACCGGCCACGGAGATCGAAGCGTTCGACCCGCGTTGGGAGACGCTCACCTGCGCGCGGGACCAATCGGCTTCGACAAGGAAGGTGGTGGACAGCGCACTGGAAGTGTTCTGGACCCCGAGAGCGGCCGGGGTGAAACCCTCCCAGAACTCACGGCTGGTGGCCAGTGACCACGGTCCTCGTACCTCTCTGGCGACGGTGTGAGTTCGTTGTGCCATGAATCCAGGGTCTCAGGGACCACCGACAAATTCGGGCCCGGGAAATACCAGGCCCGGTAATGCCGTTGATTCAGACGGTTTCTGTAACGGTGCCGGTGGCGCCACCACTGAAAAGCAGTGGCGAGCGGGCCGGGGCAGACACTTGTCGGTTGCGGCCTTTAGATTGTGAGGAGGGACCCGGTGTCAACTGCAACGAGCCTGTTGGGTGCGGAGCGGTTGGATCGCTTCCTTGCGAGTCCGGCGACGCTGTTTGCGCTGTCCGGTGACACCGCAACCGAAGGGACCGTGTTAATCGAGATGGCCGACATCGATGGCGTGGCCGAGGCTATCGGGACCAAGCCGCCAGAGGAGACGGACGCGGAACTGATGGCGCGCTTCGAGCGCGACGCGATTCCGCTGTTAGACCAGCTCTATGGCGGCGCGTTGCGGATGACGCGTAATCCCGCCGACGCGGAGGACCTGCTGCAGGAGACCATGGTGAAGGCGTTCGCCGGGTTCCGTTCGTTCCGGGCGGGCACCAATCTGAAGGCTTGGCTGTATCGCATCCTCACCAACACCTACATCAACAGCTACCGCAAGAAGCAGCGGCAGCCAGCGGTGTATCCGACCGAGGAGATCACCGACTGGCAGTTGGCGGCCAACGCCGAGCACACCTCGACGGGGTTGCGATCGGCAGAGGTCGAGGCGCTGGAAGCACTGCCAGACACCGAGATCAAAGCGGCCCTGCAGGCGTTGCCGGAAGAGTTCCGCATGGCCGTTTACTACGCCGACGTCGAAGGCTTTCCGTATAAAGAGATCGCCGAGATCATGGGCACGCCGATCGGTACTGTGATGTCTCGGTTGCACCGGGGCAGGCGGCAGCTACGAGATCTGCTGGCCGACGTCGCCAAGGACCGCGGCTTCATCCGGGGCGAGCAGACACACGAGGAGGTGTCGTCATGAGTGAATTAACCGGCTCAACCGGCTCCTGCTCGAGCAGCCACGACTCCGAGAACCACCTGGGCTGCGCGCAAGTCATCGCCGAGGTCTGGACCTTGCTCGACGGCGAATGCACCCCGGAAACCCGCGAGCAGCTACGCCGACACCTCGAGGCATGCCCCGGGTGCCTGCAGCATTACGGGCTCGAAGAGCGGATCAAGGGTTTGATTGCGAGCAAATGCAGTGGTGAGAAGGCCCCAGAGGGCCTACGGGAGCGCCTGCGCCTGGAGATCCGGCGGACCACCATCATCCGTGGTGGGCCCTGAGAATAGGCCAGCGGTCTCAGGCGGTCTAGGCGTTGGGCCGCTTGCCGTGGTTGGCCTTGCTGTACTTACGGTCGCGCTTCTTGCGGCCACGCTTGGCCATGTCGAACCTCTTTCGTCTGATTTTTCTCAAGTGCTGAGCGGCTACACGGGCCGCCAGATCGATATCTATTCTCTCATGCGGATCCCGAAGCGGCCGCAGTGCCCGCGCGCCGCGGTCCCGAACGGCCTTATGGTTCGATATACAAGAGCCTGACAGACCAGCAGTCAGCATGCGCAGTGGCCGAGACGAGTGGGGTGATGATGTCCGAGGAGGTTCGCGCCGAGATCGTGGCCAGCGTGCTCGAAGTCGTGGTCAACGAAGGCGACCAAATCGGCCAGGGTGACATCGTTGTGCTGCTGGAGTCCATGAAGATGGAGATTCCCGTCCTGGCCGAGGTCGGCGGAACCATCAGCCAGGTGAGCGTGTCGGTCGGCGACGTCATCCAGGCCGGCGACCTCATCGCCGTGATCAGCTAGCAGCGATTGGGCGTGCGTCTGCTGGTCCGGCCCTCCCGGAGCGACTGGGGAGTGATTCATGTCCACTCTCGGTAATCTGCTCGCCGAGCACACGGTGCTGCCCGGCAACGCAGTCGACCATCTGCACGCCGTGGTGGGGGAGTGGCAGCTGCTGGCTGATTTGTCGTTCGCCGACTACCTGATGTGGGTGCACCGCGACGACGGCATGTTGGTGTGCGTAGCCCAATGCCGACCCAACACCGCGCCGACGGTCCTGCAGACCGACGCGGTGGGCAGCGTCGTCTCCGCCGACCGGCTGGCGTTGGTCGCCGAGACCTTCAACCCGGGTGCCGGGGTGCCGGAAAGTGAAGCGGCAGAACAAGATCCGTGGCAATTGCCCGGCCCTAACGTCGCTGCCTCGCCGGTAAGTTACGGCGGCCGAGTGGTGGCGGCGCTCACCCAGCACCAGACCGAACTGGCGGCCGAGCGCATGTCGGGCCATCTGGAAACCGCCTACCGGGACTGCGCCACCGACCTGCTCCAGATGATCGCCGAGGGTAAGTTCCCCGACGTCGGCGATGTGGCGATGTCGCGCTCGACGCCACGGGCGGGTGACGGGTTCATCCGGCTGGACGTCGACGGCATCGTCGCCTACGCCAGTCCCAACGCGCTGTCGGCCTACCACCGGATGGGTCTGAGTAGCGAGTTGGA